>SAAR01000049.1 GCA_009916335.1 Erysipelotrichia bacterium
ACATTATTCTGCTTCAATGCACCTCCGCTTATCCAGCACCCCTAGAGAGTGCCAATCTTCTGATGATTCCTGATTTACAAGAGCGTTTTGGAGTTGTTGCGGGTTTTTCAGACCACACCTTAGGTATCACCGCTCCTGTCATGGCAGTAGCGCTTGGTGCAAAAGTGATTGAAAAACATTTTATCTTAGATAAAAGCATTGGTGGAGCCGATGCCTCTTTTTCACTCGATACGGAAGCTTTTTCAGCGATGGTGCACGCCGTGCGTGAAGCGGAAAAATTACGAGGGGAAGTTTCTTACCCAAACGAGCCAAACACCATCAAAGGACGACAGTTTTCACGAAGTCTTTATGTGGTTAAAGAGATGCAAAAAGGTGAGGTTTTTACGGAGGAAAATATCCGCTCCATTCGCCCAGGGTATGGACTGCATCCAAAATATTTAGGAGAGATTTTAGGCAAACGTGCCTCCAAAAACCTCAGCAAAGGGGAAAGAGTCACATGGGAGATGCTAGACTAGTCTAAAATAGCCTCTACTATAGCTTCGACATCCACGACCATGGAACCAAAAACCTCTTTGGCTTTGGCATCATAACGCTTACCCATCATACGCCCCACTGCTTCAAGGAGTTCTTCTTTGGTATTGACCCACTCCATCAGTCCTTGGTCGATTTGGTATTTGTCATAGTGGCTGATAAAACTGCGTGTAGAGATGGTAGGCGTTCCAAAGTAACATGCCTCGGTATTGAGCGTTCCACCACCTCCGATAAATAAATCCGCATAGGCTAAGAGATGCTGAATGACCACTTTTTCCTCTAACACACTCACAAAAGGAAACTGTGCCTTAAGATACGCACTCTCATAACGAGGAATAATGACAATATTTGCCCCCGTTTGCGTAGCAATCTCTTGCATCGCATCGTACAAAATGGGATACTGTTTATCGACATAACTTGCCTTATACTCCTCTTCACGAATGACAATCAACGGTTTTGTCAAATCCAAACCATAGGGCTTCAAAATCACTTCAAGACTTTTGCGCTCAGGTTTAAAATCTTTGAGCCAAATCACAGGGTCGATAAATCCGTAAGAGAAAATCTGCTCATCATCGAGTGAAAAACGGCGAAAAATATCATCAGGCACGACAAAAGGCTTAATGACACGGTTGGAAAGTGGGAGCGTCAAACGAGCTTGGGGGAGTGCTTTTTTAAAATTCTCTTTATGGTCAGATAAGGGAATATCGTAAAAATTCACCACAGGAATACCGAGTCCAAAGGCGACACGATTGGCATCAACGGAACACAAACAGACCAAACGGTCGATATTGTACAAGCTCACAAACTCCATCAATGCTTTTTGACGCTCAATGGACGCATGCAATTTATCTCTCAAACACGCTCCACCAAATTCACCACGGTTGGTAAAAGGGATGTTGTGTAACCGTAACAATTCCACAACTTCACTGTACCCTTCTCCTTCACGTGCCGTAATGAGTGTCTTGCGCCCTTTATTTTCAATCTGCTTGATAATGGGAATAAAAAAAAGTACCGATTTTGGAGTCACCAAATCAAACCAAATCATTCATCTCTCCTTTAACGAAGCATATTCCTAGTTTTTTCATATCAACACACGATTCAAAAAAAGAGTCTTTACAAATCTTCTCCCATGCCTCTTTCATACCCTCGGACCACGAAATATCATCAAAAACCACCACCGCTTTTGAACTCAAATAAGGTTTAAGCATCTCCAAATAGCGCACCGTTGCCTCTTTATCATGGTGACCATCTATAAACGCCAAATCAATCTGCAAAGGCGCTTGCAAAAGGGTCGGTAAAATATCTTGAAAACGCCCAATATACTGCGTGATGTTTTTGCACCCTGCTTCCTCTATGTTCTCTTTGGCTAAAGTGGCAACATTTGGGTCGCCTTCAATCGTGTAAATGTGTGAATTGTCACACGCTTTTGCCATATAAATCGCTGAAAAACCACAACACGTTCCCAGCTCTAAAACCTTTTTGGGACGATGCTTTTGCACCAAAGAATAAAGCTTCTGTGCCCATTCACCTTTTAAGCCGATGGATGAAAGTTGTGCGATGGTGGTCTCTTTTGGAACCCCTTGATACATCTGTTCAGGACTTCGTGTCGCCTCAGGGTCTCCTGCACCATAATCCACAAGAGCAATGAGCGTATCTTGTGCTTTTCGCTTCGTCCGAATGGCTTCGATGGCTTCAAAAATCATATGGTCATGAGATGTCAATAGCATGCTTATCCTTATAAATAAAACTGATTATACCATCTGCAAAAGAGGTACAGTGACCAAACATGCTGTTTGAAGCGCCCTTCTTTGCCTTCGTGGTATAAAAATGTCACAAATGTAGGGTCAAATAAACCACTGTGATGGCTTACATGTAACATTAATTTTAAAATTTCATCGCCATATTCAGCATACAACCACTCAATAAACGGAGAACTAAACCCTTTTTTCTTGCGCTCAATGATAGAAGAAGGAATATATTTTTTAGCAATGATTTTTAAAAGATGTTTATTGGTTTTTCCTGCTCGTAAACTCTCGGGTAACGCAAGGCAATAATCCACCAAGCGATAATCCAAAAAAGGTGCTCGAAGCTCTAAAGAGTGCGCCATAGACATGCGGTCTATTTTACTCATCAATACTTCAGCAACCCAAATCTTAAAATCAATCGTACTCATCCACAAAAAAGGATGCTTATCAATGGAAACGCTTGTACGCACATCCTTCGTTTCTACACCACACAGTGCATCAAATTGACGTTTTGTAAACGTTTCGCCTCCACTGTAAAAAGGATGCTCATCAGAACTAATACGCCTTAAAGACTCCCAATTACGCGACCAATTAGGATTGCGCTCTAAGTAGTTTTTTAAGAGCATCTTGCTCTGCGATGAGAGCTCTGAATGCATCTGATAATATTTTGCCATCTCAAAGTAGTTGTCATATCCTAAAAATATCTCATCGCTTCCCTCACCACTGAGGCAGACTTTAATCCCCTGCTCATGCACCATTTTGGATAGCAAATACGTCGGCATACACGCCGTATCACCCATTGGTTCGTCTAAATGCGCAAGAGTATGTTCAATGGCATCAATGTAGGTTTTTTTATTAATACGAAGCTCATGATGCTGTGAACCTATATGTAAAGAAGCCTCTTTTGCTTGAGTGAGTTCATCATAATGCAAATGCTCATCATAGCCAATGGAAAAAGTATTGATTTTTTTACCCGATGCTTTAGCATAAATGGCACTCACCAGTGAAGAATCAATGCCTCCTGAGAGCAGTGAAGCCACCTCAACATCCCCCACTAAACGTTTTTGTACAGAGTCTAAAAGAAGCTCTTCTATGCTCTTCAGTGCCTCTTCTTCATTGACATGTAAAAGCTCTTTTGTACCAACTTCATAGTAACGTTTACATGTAAAAACACCTTTACGATACGTTGCATACATACCCGCTTCTAACTTATGAATTCCCTCAAAAAACGTGTGGGGAGGGAGTGTACTTAAAAAAGCAAAATAGCTCTGGAAGCCTTGCTTATTCATCGCAGGGGTTGTTCCTAAAAGCTCTAAAATCGCCTTTATTTCACTCGCGACTATCAAGCCTTTGCTTTGACTAAAGTACAAAGGTTTTTTCCCAAAACGGTCTCGTGCCATAAAAAGCTCATCGTTGAGCCTGTCATAAAGACAAAAAGCAAACATACCATTGAGACGTGAGAGCATCGCATGCCCCAATGTTTCATAGAGTTTGATGAGCACTTCGGTGTCGCTGGTGGTTTTACATGTAAGCGCATACTCTCGTTTTAGTTCTTCAAAATTGTAAATCTCTCCATTAAACACCAAAGCATACCGCTCGTCCACCATCGGCTGATTTGATCTCTCATCAAGGTCTATAATAGCAAGCCTTGTATGCCCCATTAAGACCTCTTTTTCACCCCAAACACCCTGTGCGTCAGGACCACGATGGGAGAGTTTACACAGTGCTTTTTCAAAAGTTTTCTTGTTATGATTGCCTATGGCTGTTAAAATGCCACACATGAGCTATTTTCCTTTTGAATGAGAGTTGCAACAAGCTCTTTCCAGTGCTGTATGCACCTCTCTTGAGCATAAGGTTGAATCATACGCTGCGCATTATTTTTCAATTTTTCCCCTAACATCGGCTCTTGTTCTAAGCGTACCAAAGCTTGTGAGAGTTCTTTTATATCACCTTTTTCAACAAACACAATGGCATCATGCCCATCAAACTCACGCCATGATGGCTCAAACTTATAGGAGACAACCGCACACCCAAGGCTTAATGCCTCCAATAAAGCATTTGGCATTCCCTCGTAATACGATGAAAAAATAAAGCCTTTACATCTTCTCATATATCGGTAAGGATTTTCATCAAAGCCCATAAAAAAAATGCGGTTTTGTAAACCATACTTTTTCACCAAAGCTTCCACGCTTGCTCTATCTTTTCCATCACCAACAAACAAAAGTGCGCTTTTAAGCTCTTTTGACACACGCTTGTATGCCTCTACCACCTCATGTTGGGCTTTTTGGGTCGTATCAAACCTTCCTACATGTAAAAAGAATTCATCCTCAAAAGCGATAGCCTCTTTGGATAAAACAGAAAGTTTTTCACTCTCGATTCCATTTGCGATACTTATAGAATCAACGTCTAAAACAGACAATTCATCGCCAACACCTTGACTCACCGAAACAACCGCATTTGCTTTTGGGTAAAGCTTTTGAAGAGTTGTTTTGTAAAAGGAAGGGGGCAAAAGATGAATCAAGCGATTTTTATAGCCATGCTCTAAACTAACTCGTGAGGAGACAATGGCTTTCATCTCTTTTTTAAGAGCCTTTAATGTGCAAAGGTTATTATAATCCTCAAAGGAGATAACCAAATCAAATAAATTTTTTTCAAAAATCTCCGAAAGTTCAACACTTCTAGAAGCAAACAGTTTCTCTCCTATCTTTTGCAACTCATCAGGTGTTTTATTGCTAAGCTCTAATGAATGATGCGAAAGAGTATAAACTTTTATATTAGAATCTAAATGGTATGAAAAAGGTTTATCTTCAAATAAAATAAGACTAACATTATGGATTAAAGAGAGTGAATTTGCAAGCAAAGTAACATTCTTTTGAACACCGCCTAAACAGAGATTGTGTGTAATGATAGCTATGCTTTTCATGCTTTCTTTCTAGCTATCACAAAGAAATTTGGTGAAAAATGCTTTGCAGGAATCAAATCTAAAATCAACCCAAAAAGATTATTACATGTAAAAATGGTTAAGATAAAAGGAAGTAAAAAAGTATTGCGAAAAAAACGCACACACACTAGTTTTTCCCAGATAAAGCCATTGATGATGGAAAAAAGAGTTGTTCCAAGATAGCCTTGATAATGCCACTCAACCACTTCTAATGCATACTTTTCGAGCAACATTTTTAAGCCATATTCACTAAAACGATGATAATCATAGGGCGTTGCATGGGCGTGATAAATAAAAGGAACAGAGAGTAACATAACACCCTCTTTTTTAAGAACACGAACTGCTTCGCTTAAAGCTTTTTCGTACTCAAATACATGCTCTAACACTTGCGTTAAAACAACCGTATCTACACTTTCATGCTCAAAAGGCAAATCTGTCGCTTCTGCTACAACAAAATGTGTGTGCGAGTCTTTAAACATATAAGTATGTGTTTTTTCACTATCGGTAATGATGTAATTTTCACAATTTCCCTCAAGATATTTTTTATAAGGTGCTGTTCCAGCCCCGATGTCTACACACACTCCTTTTACATAAGTTTTTGCTTTTTGCATGGAGCGTTTCATCTGCCTCCAATTTAAAAAGAATCCATCACTTATATACACATCTGGAGCTTTTTTGGAACCTGTAAGAAAAGGGATGAGTTGATATGAGAAAAAGTTTGAAAATGGTTCTAGCATATACACACCTTACGTCTCTTGAGGAAACGCATACAACACCGTCTCACCTAAATCATAATGGTACTGTCCTAAACGATAACTATAATTTTTGAGTGTTTCATTTAAAAAGAGCGCAATTTGGTACAAATCTTCATAAGAATGATAAATCGAAATAGCTAATTTTGGTCTATCTTTTTGAAGGGTTTTACAAGCTCCTCTCAGTGCATTTAGCTCTGCCCCTTCGATGTCAAATTTGATAAAATCAATTTTTTCAATCTTTCGCTCTTTCACAAAATGATCTATACTCACAACCTCAATTTCAATATGAGAAGAGAAATTAACTTCCTCTAAAGTGCTAACACTAGCAAGGGGAAGATCATTTGATGTATCTATGGCTAATGTAGTGTTTTCATGCCAAAGACCTTGCGTTAAAATCTGCACTTTTGGATTTGCATTTAAATACGTTTTGTGCGGATGTTCATAGGCATTGTACAGAGGTTCAAACCCATATATTTTTTCTATATTTGGCATGACATGTAAGAATTCAATGGTATTGATTCCATCAGCCAAACCACCTTCTATCATTACCTTAACATCAGAAAAATCCAAATGCTCTAAATAATGCCTTCCTATAAAAGGAAAATGATGAACATAATAATCTCTCACATCAAAATTTCTCTTATGCCAATTATGAACTATCATACTATACAAAGCTCTATCTTCTTCTTTTTCAAATAGTTCTATGACACGCTCAAAATATCCCTTGTGGTACTCTTGTATCGAACGATAGCTTGGAGTGATAGCATAAGAGTCTTGATGCATTTTTGCTAGCGTCTCACACTCTTTTAAATCATGGGGGTAATTCAAGCGAATCAATGCATAATGCCTTATATTCATTCGATTCAATACACTTAAAATATTCTCACATAAAAGCACAGAAACCAAAACCAAATATTCTGGTGTATAAATTTGCTCAAGTTCAGCAGAAGAAATAATCGCTATACCATCTATATCACCAACATGTGCATCATCAACAATATAGCTAATGCGCTGATGTGGGCGATATATACGCAAAAGAGCTATTAAAATTTTTCCAGCATGTCCCCCGCCGTATAGGATAAGTGAACGATCTTCTGGAATATCCGCTATTTTAAAAATATAAGGGGGATTACACTTCACGCATATAGCCTTTCATGCCCAAGATGTAATGACACGGCTCAATTTTTTCAAATCCTGCTTCACTAAACCATCGATACACTTCATCAACATAATGCCGATTGATATACGTTGGGCTGTAAAGATCATAGGTATTTAAGGCCCTCACATGGCGGTCTTTATCCATCGCAATAGGCAATGTTTCCCTAAACGCATGCCCTATAAAAGGAATTTTGTAGAGATAATAAAGCCATGAAGCGATGATGGAAAAACGATAGAGCGCCATCGGAGACATTTTAGAGGTAAAAAGTTTTCTAATGCGGTCTTGATTTGCACTTTTCTTTAGCCAATACGCTCCATATAACCATATACTAAGTAAACCTTTTGGTTTTACAAAAGGAGAGATAGCTTGAAAAGCTTTATGGGTATCTGGCGTATGATGTAAAACACCCAAAGAATAAACAACATCAAAACTTTTTTTTCGTAAAGGAAGATTAAATAAATTTGCCTGAATAATCGTTACATTTTCCAAATGTCCTACATTTTCATAGGCAGCGTCCACGGCACGACTCAAATCAACCCCTATGATGTGTTTGGCATTAAAGTCTCTTGCACTTATATCCAAATAAGGACCTGCCCCACAACCAATCTCAAGAACTTCTTTATTTTCAATATCTTCTTTTTTAAGTCCCATATATTGGTTCATTTCATCTTTTGACATCATAGGTCTCGTATTTTTCACATCTTTAAAAAGATGCCACTCTTCCCCAAAAGATGCCACATATTCTTGATCTTCTACAAAACGAGGAATAAAATGATGAATTTTAAACGATGCTTGACACGATGCACAAACAAGTTTTCCCTCTTTGATGCGACCATTCTCTTCAACAACATCTTTAAGCTCAAAATCACGCTGGCAAGAAGGGCATACCAAATACTCTAATGCTTTTTTATGCATAAAATCGTCCTTTAAATCCTCTTTTATCTTTGATATAAAGCAAATTAAATACTTTACACAAACCTAAATACATACCCATTTTCACAACCACACTCACGACACTATTCGCAAGAAATTTTAACCAACTCTTTTTTCTTATAAAAAGTAAAAAAGAGTTATTGGTTGGCAATTCAGTACGTAAAAAATAGTAATAAAATCCAAATTTTCCAAGCCATCCATCAAAATGAGGCAAAATATAATATCTCCCCTCTTTTAAAACTTCGTGTGCCAAAGCATCAATGAGGGAAGGTGTTGTAAAATTAAGCTCATCAATAAAAAAATCAGACCTTCCTCTAAATCTAACATATAATTTTGCAAAAGGCTTATAAAGTAATACATAAGGAATCCAAAGCATATTATAATGTCCTTCAAAAAAAGAGTTATAGTTTGGAATATTCATATACATAATGCCTTGTTGCTTTAAAACCCTTTGTGCCTCACTCAATGATTTTTTTATGTCTAAAACGTGCTCCAATACAGCAATGCTAAACACCATATCGAATGTTTCATTTTCAAAGTGACTTAAATTTTCTGCCACCATATCGTAGAGATACTGTTCAGCAGGGCTGATGCCATTTGCTTCCATAAGCTTTAAAGCAAGATTGAATCTATCTTCAAAACCTATACTCTTCCCTTGCTCAATTCCTACAATGCTATACCCTGATTTAATGGCATTGATAAGATTAAACCCAAAACCACTTCCAATTTCAAGATAACGCCTATCTTCTTTCTTGCTAGTGAAAAATTTTTCAAAACGAGGTAGTTCGTTAATTTTACAAAGCGAATTTATATAATCTTCAAGTACCTCTTCACTAGATGATGGCACAAGTTTTTTACGTAACTCTCTATAATTCTTTAGAACATCCGCATAAAGTAACTTTGGAATAATACTACACATATTTAATGAATCACTCTCTTACCATCTTTTAAAATAATAGGCACTTGACGCATCCAAATCTGTTTTTCCCACATTTGTCTATTATTTTTATACCAAACAATGGTATCCTTAAGTCCCTCTTCAAATGTAACCATGGGTTTCCAACCAAGCACTTTTTGGGCTTTTGAAATATCTGCCCAATGACAATCCACTTGACCAGGTCTGTCTTCATTGTAAATAATTTTTTCTTCCCCAAAACCAAAAAGCTTAGTAACACTTAAAGCTACATCACGAATCGAAATGGTTCTACTTGTCCCTAGATTGAACACTTCGCCTTTAACTTTCTCAATCGGAGCAGATAAAATAGCATCAATACCCCTGCATGTATCTTCTACATAAATCCAATCCCTTGAGGCTTCCCCTTTTCCATGAACGGTTAGTTTTTCACCCAAAAGAAGAGATGTTATAAAACGAGGAATCGCCTTTTCAAGATGTTGTCTGGGACCATAATTATTAAAAGGACGAACAATGGTTGCAGGAATATCATAAGTATTTACATACGAATAAACCAGTCTATCCGCACCTACTTTTGCCGCTGCATAAGGAGATGCTGGATTTAGTGGGTGATTTTCATCCATAAAAGTACAATTCTCAGCCGTACCATACACTTCAGAAGTCGAGATATGAATAAACCTCTCAACGCTCTTTTTATTTTTAAGTACTGCATTAGCGATTGTTTGTGTGCCTATTACATCCGTTTCAAAAAAATTTCGATTGTCATAAATAGAGCGTGTCACATGTGTTTCTGCTGCAAAATGCACCACAATATCCGCTCTTTCTACCAACTCTTCCACAAGGGCACTATTGGTTACACTGCCATACCAAAATTCAAAACGTCCCGAATTATTATTGGGTCTTACGGGGAAGTTATCGACATTGCCCGCATAGGTTAAAAGATCCAAAACAATTATCTTGGAATCAGGATAGGCATTGAAAATATAATGCAAAAAATTTGAACCTATAAATCCCGCACCTCCAGTAACTAAAAACGTTTTTTGCATTAAAAATCCTTGTTTATAATTTTATTATGCTCATTATCAAGTAATGCCCTCACAAGTTGAATTAAAAATTTACTATTGTCCTCTATTATCTTTTTTGCAAAAGAACGTGTACATTGACTTATTTGTTCAAAAGAAGCACGATTGTCCAAAACATCGGTCAATCTTTTCTCTAATGTCTCAAGATCAATATCAATAATTGGAATATCTTCAAAATGTTTTCTATAGTAACTAGGATTTAAATAGCAAAAAAAGTTATTAAGATTAGAATCCAAATGAGCCATAACAATCTTACCTTTTAACGCTGCTTCCATTGTTGTATATTGTATAAAACCATCAATTGGAGTATCAATAACAATATGTGCCTCACTTATCTTTTGCATGACCTCTTTTCTAGGTAATCCTGTTAAGATTTCATACTCAAAATCATCTCTTTTCAAAGACAATTTTTTTAAAACTCTATCTATCTCTATCGAACCTTTACGATATGCATCATTAGCAATATGTATAATTCTAATTTTATTATTTGCCACACATGGAACATAAGTAGTATCATCTTCCAATATAATATGCCCATTCAAAGTAAGGATATCTACTCTTGGAAGATATTTCACAAAATCAACAATACCAAAAACTATAGTAGCATACTTACACCACCAATAGTTTCTCTCTCTTCTTTTAAAATCTAACCCAAAATACTTTCTTTTAAATAATCCCAAACCTACTTTTTTAATTAAATTTGGCATTGATTCAATAGACCAAACATCACTACCATAAGGAACCATAATGCTTTTTTTACCATACCATTGCAATAAAATTGGTTCCATGCGCCACCAAAATGTTCGCTCTAAAAATCCACTATCAAAATATAAAAAAAACATCTCAAACTTCAATAGTGCCCAAACAAATGCATAATAAGGACCTATGAAATAAGTATAACGAGCTATCCACGATGGAGCTATTGTACAAAGCGTTTCACCATCATGAAAAGATCCTTTTGAGTAATCCTCCATTGCAAACAATGTAGTATCAAATGATTTCGATAATAAAGCATGATACGTTTTAAAAATAACCAAAGGTATCGTGCCAAACAAAATTTTTCCTTTAACCCTTGACATAAGCCATGCCCTAAAAGGAATAGCAATTATTAGCAAAAATATAATTGGAGCACCCACCAATATATCTATTACTAAACGCTTAAAAAAATAAATCAACTCATCTTTGGCAGAAAAAGGAGATGTCAAATCATTAACAACAGTAAAAGAATTTTGATGATAAAAAAGGTGATTCATGTGCTAACCTTTTTTGCTTGTATCATCTACCATTAATGACTTCATAACATCATGATACATAATACCCTCATCATCTTCCCATTTTGTATTGACCCAATCTGGACATTTTTCACAAAGAGGGAAATTTTTATAATTATTTTCAAGATGAGCTTCTCTTAATTTTTGCATAAATTCCGATTGCCATGCTTCTTTAATCGTTGTTGTTCTAAAATCTATGAAGTGTGAACCACCCTTCCAATCAGCAGGGCAAAATGCCAACATTCCATCTGGAGCGAGGGTAAGTCTTTCCCAAGGATACATACAAGGTCTTCTCAACTTTTTTTCAGCATCACTATTTTGTTGCATTTTTTTTGATATTTGTGATTTAAATCCAGCAGAGGAGTGTAATTCTCTCATTACAACAAAATGCGCCCCTACTTCCGTCCAATAATCGTAAAATTGTTGTTTTTCGTGAACATTATGAGGCTGTTCCACAAAACTAACAATCACTTTTGTTGGCAACTTTTTTTCTTTAATAATTGATAGAACACGCAAAATATTGTTTCGCACTTTTTCAAGATCACCATGAATTCTAATTTTAGCATACGTTTCGGGAGTAAAAGCATCAAGGCTAATATCAATGACATCTACTTTTGCATCTAAAATAGCCTTTATCTTCTTATCGTCAAGTAAGTGTCCGTTGGTCGTTATATTAATTTTCGTTTTTGAATATTTCCCTGCATAACCGATAATCTCTTCAAACTGTGGATGTAAAAGAGTCTCTCCATTTGCAGTATAACGAATATATTGACACAAGCCATTCGATTCTTTAGCAACCTCATCAATCATTTTGTTATGCAACGAAACATCAAGGTGTTTGCCGGTAAAATATGCGGATTTAACAAAAATTGGATGAGGACAATGAATGCATGCAAGATTACACAGTTGTGTTAAATCAACAATAATCTGAGAAGGAAAATGTGGTGATAAATGTTTTTTAAATCCATATTTCATAATTAATCTACCTTTAATACAGCCAGACCAAGATGATTACATGTAAAACATTCTTTCATCTTTCCAAGCTCAATTTGCTTTAATAAAAATTTATTTTGCTCATCAATCCAAACATTATTTTTAGCTAAAAATTCTACCCCTTCCTTATCTATAAAAGGACATATACGTATGTTTCCATTAACACCTATTTTGATAATCGTAGAAACATAATCACAAATTCTTGATGTAGGTTTTTGAAATGAAACAAAATCATTTAAATTTTGTTTTTCTACAAAGTGCTGTAATTCTAGCCATAAAGGTTTCAAATCTTTCTGGTGTTTATGCCATGGGAAATTGGCAATTTCAAAATAAATCTTGTTAAAACCATGATCCAAAGAAAAAGCTATAAAATCTTTAGCTTCATGGGCATTATCTTCGTTAATCACAAACGAAGATTGTTTTGTTTTCAAAGGATGCAATAAAGAAAAAGATTGAACCAAACGATCAAAATCAAATCCTGGACGTACTTTATTATATACTGAACTACTTATTGCATCCACACTAACACTAACATAATCAAATTTATTCAAATCATTATATAACTCTTTGAGTGTTGTTCCATTGGTTGAAATAAAAAGATCTTTTTTAATACCATTTTTTAATCTATCTACGATAATTGAGAATTGAGGATGCAATGTTTGTTCTCCCAAGCCTATAAGACTGATAGACCTATTTTGTGGGAATTGAGCTTCAATATGTTTTTGAATATTTATAAAATTTTCCAACGTCATAAATTGTTTTTTTGATAATGATTTATTGTATGCACAATTAATACAGGAGAGATTGCATGCAGAAGAAATTTCAATATCAAAACTATATTTCAAAACAACATCCTTTAATCTTCAAAAATTTGTTTAATCATACTTTCATTTTTAAACCCATCAACAACCCGCTTACTACTCAACTCAACAAATTTGCGAGAATCTTCAATTCGTTTTTTCAACCTATCTTTATCTTCTATAAGTGAAACTATTGCTTGTTTGAGTGTATAAACACTCACATTTACCATAGGCATCTCTTTAAAAAATGGGGCATAAAATACATAATTTTGAACCAAACAAAAATCTATCAAACGTTGATCAAAATTTGTTAATACAACATTTCCTTTTGCCATTGCTTCGAGTGCACCTGTTCCCATAACGCCGTTAAAAAGATGCTCAATAAAGATATGAGACTCATCTAAAATAGCAAGTGCTTCTTCGCGACTAACTCCATAAATACTTCTATACTCTATATTATATCCCTCAGATTTAAGCTCTCCACAAATCGCTTCAATCGCATAGGAACCTTTTCGTTCACGATGATTTGCAAAATGAGAAACAATAATTTTATCCATATTTGCATTGTATTTATAAGGCAAAAGATCCAAATCTACATAAAAATGTGCCATACTAAAGGAGCTAACACGAGGTAAATAGCGTATATCCCCAGCCATTAAATGAGCATATTGTGCCCACATATAACTTCGTTCTATGCGTTTAAAATCCATCATAAAATAACGTTTTCTAAACCTTGAGAGTCCAAATTTAAAATTGATATCGTCCGTACTTTGTAACAAAGTCCACTGATCTGATCCATAGGCTTGAATAATAACTTTTTTAGAAAATAATTCTAAAAGCAACGGCTCCCAACGCCACAATGCAGTTCTCTCTAAAATAGCACCATCAAGATGCCAATAAAAACCTCTATAGCGACGCATTGCCCAAATAAATACAATATAAGGAGAGAGTAAATAAGCATCATTAAAAATCAACCATTTTGGCAAAATATCTTTCGCTTGAATATCATAATAAGAAGGCTCATTTAACCAATCCGTAAACACAAAAATTTCAATCTCATAATCAAGCAAAGCCCCATTAAGAAGATGTTTATAGTGAATATTACTGACAAGAGAATGTGTTCCAACCATAACACGTTTTTTCTTCACAGGGAATAGTATATTTAATAATCCAACCAGTGGCAAAGCAATCATGAAAATAAAAGCTCCAAAAACACCAATCACTTTAACCAACAAACTATGTTTGAGTGTTTTTAAAGCCGATGCAATGGGCTTGTAATCTTCTTCTAAAACAATTAAACCGTCTTTACGCATGATTTGCTTCTTCTACAATGTTTACAAAGTCATCGACTGTCTTTTTAATCTCTAAAAGTTTTTCGCTTACCTGCTTTGCAAAAAGAATCATATTTTTTTTCACTTTTTTAAAAATAGTATCATCGCTTAAAATGTAATTGGCGATTTTGACATATTCTTCCACGCTAAATGCATGTATTTTTTCAAGAGAATCCAACATACCTAACTTAATATACGTATCTTTTGCAATATGATTTTTATTTAATAAAATCAAAGGAACACGCCCTTTTGCTATATAT
>SAAR01000050.1 GCA_009916335.1 Erysipelotrichia bacterium
AATTAATTCCATATCTTTTAGGAAATTGTGAATCAATTTTACAAATCAAAGCAATACTTGCTGATTTAAACATAACCAATATCCCTTTTTCTTCTAGTGTTCCTTTAACTAGTCTTCATTGGATGATCAGTGATGAAAAGCAGAGTATCGTCATTGAATCCATGAAAGATGGTTTAAAGATTTATGATAATCCTGTTGGTGTGTTAACTAATAATCCACCTTTTCCTTATCATCTAGCGAATTTGAACAATTATCTTAATGTAACCTCTGATTATGTAGAAAATCGTTTTTCAAATGAAATTGAACTTTCTGCTTATGGGGTAGGTATGGGAGCAATGGGCTTACCAGGTGATGTTTCTTCCTCTTCTCGCTTTGTAAGAGCTGCTTTTAATAAATTTAATTCTGTATGTGATGAAGACGAAGATAGTAGCGTTGCACAGTTTTTTCATATTTTAGATTCCGTCGCTATGGTGAAAGGGTGTGCGAAAACAAAAGCAGGGAAAGTGGATATGACAACTTATTCTTGTTGTATGAACGGTAAACAAAATATTTATTACTATAAGACATATACTAATAATCAAATTACAGCCATTAGAATGAATGAAAAGGAAATGAATGCGAATAAACTTTCTGTGTTTTTACTTAAGGAAAAAGAACAGATACATTACGAGAATTAAGAAAATGTCAATTTGTTTGAAAATTCAAATAGTTATGAAAAACTATATACTAGTAAAAAACTCTGTTTATCAGACTTTAAGAAAGTGATGGCTTTTTTTGTTTTGTTGAATTTTCAATGGAAAAAAAGCTGGTAAATAACGAAATGATCTATGAATTATTTTTTTAATTTCAACTTTAAATGCTGTTTATACTAGTTAAAAACATATGCTGTTTATACTAGTTAAAAACATATTGTGAAGAAATTAGAAACATGAGATAATAGTTTTAATAAATTTATGATTTGCGGAGGAGGGGTGAAAATGAAATTGGATACAACATATATATGCGTTAATGATATGGAAAAATCTCTTAACTTTTATAATTTACTACTACAAACAAAACCCTTGTATTGTAACGATGATAGATGGGCAACATATGATTGTGGTAATCAAATTTCGCTTTATAATAGAAAATATGATGAAAAATTATTAAAAGAAGAGTCTAATGATATTCATTTTAATCAATCATATATTGATGATTTCTTAAAAGAGAATAATTCTCACAAAAATAATATCGTTATTTTGAATTTCACAGTTGAAGATTTAAAAAGTGAATATGAAAGAATAACTTTATTAGGAATAGGAAAAGTTTCAGAGATTATGTATGTGAATGTACATATGCCATATTATTATTTTAATGTAATAGATCCTGATGGGAACGTTTTAGAAATAACTGGTAATTATACCGAATGCACAGATTGTTGAAGTAAATAAAGTGCATAGAGGATTCAGTATGTGAATGAGATGTCAAAAAAAGTAATAAATTAATATAAAAATTCCCTCATTAGATTATATAAGTAATGAATAATAGAAGTAGAAAATCAGTGGAGAAAATATATATTAATGAATTTTTAAATCTGAGAAAGTTACTATAGAATAATGAATTATTTTTATTGATAATGATAATTTACATAAGAAGTGATATTATATAACAAAGAGATTGATCGATTGATTACAAAAAATGAAAAAACAAATAATTGGAGGTGCTAGAATGTCAATTAAATTCGATAAAACATTTAATTCTTTAAAAAACAAATCAAAAGTATTAGCAAAAGATGCAACAACAGCAGGGGGAGATGTAGCTAAAAAGATATCGGAAGAAACAATTAATGCTGTAAAGGCAACGGGGGAAGTTGCGGTTAATGCTGGTAAAAAAATTGGGGCAGGAACTTCTAATATTATCCAAAAAGGGAATGAATCTTTTAATAAAGCAAAAAATGATGTTTATAATGCGATTGATGTAAATGGTGATGGAAATGTAGATGTAAATGATTTAATTATAATGGCTTTTAAAACACCAGGGGTATCAATATATAGAGAAGAATTTTTGAGAAAAGAACTGTGTAGTAAATGTGATAAAGCTACTGTTGAAAAAGCTATTTCTACTACACCGTTTAGAGCAGGAGTTAGTCAAGAAATTATTAATGATTTAGCTGATGAAACTATCAAATACGAGAGAAATTGTGTTTCAGGTATTTCAACGGCTTTAGGGATACCTGGTGGGATTGCCATAGCAGCTACGATACCTGCTGATATTGCTCAGTATTATGGTTATATGTTGAGAACAACGCAGAAATTATTGTATCTATATGGGTTTCCACAAATTCAAACAAATAATAATGGCACGAATCTTGACTCAGAAACAATGAATACTCTTATATTATGTTTGGGGACTATGTATGGAGTTGCAAATGCTAACAATGCAATTAAAGCAATGGCAAAAGCTTTGGCTTCTGGAGTTGAAAAAAAATTAATCAATAAAGCATTAACAAAAGGTACAATATACCCAATCGTAAAGAGTGTTGCAAAGTGGTTTGGAGTTAACATGACTAAAAAAGTATTTGCTGGATTCTTCAAAAAATCAATACCAGTAATTGGTGGAGTAATAAGTGGTGGATTAACTTTTGTTACATTTAAACCTTGTTGCGATAGACTGAAAGAAACTTTAGAAAATACAATGTTAAGCAATCCTAATAATTATATTGATGAGGAAGATGTGATAGATATTAAAATAGAGTGATTTAATTTGTTTTGTTGTTTTCAAAGCGTGATGAGATATATTTAGTATTTAGTTGTACGGAATTACTCTGTCTAAGATACATAAGTATCAAAATGTATTAATCTTATCGCATATTCAAATAAACAAAACATTATTATTGATCGCTCAAGTTACTTAGAGAGGTATTTTGACTTTGTGAGAAGTTTAGATGCTTCTTTTTTGCTTGGAATTAAGCATAATAATTAGTTAATAAGTAAATGAGTATGAGAGAGCAGACAGTATAAAGTAGCAGAAATAAAATCAGCTATATTAATAAATGGAGAATTTACACATTAAAACTTGTTTGATAATAATAAGTTTAGTTTTATACTATTACTAATGTAGGAGTTGATGAAATTGTACTAAGTTTGAGGAAATATGTTTGAAAATGCAAAATTAAAGATTAACTATTATTATGACTATTTTTATAAGTTGAGTAAAATTTTAAGAAATCACTAGTTAGGGTATTTGAATATAAAGTTACTAAGATATGCTCTACATATTTTTATTATTTATATATTTTTTTGATATGAAATAATCATGATAAAGTAATTTTTATAATCAGAGAAATATGTGGTAAACAACAAGTTGCTTTTATTGTTTGTAAGCAGGGTTAATCAAGGTAAAATAAATCGTGAAAACATGCATATTAATTAGGGGAAAAAGCGATTATTTGGTTTACAATTACAAGGGAATGTCTTATAATTTATGGTGTATATGGAAATACAAGAAGGAGATTAATTATGAAAATTTCATCATTACAAAAAGCTAGATATGAGTATAGTCCAAAGCTTCCTGGAATGCTTAGAAATGGTATTGCAGACATTTGCGTTAAAGAAGGGGAAGCAACGCAAAGTGTAGCTGACCAAGAGAAAATTAAAGCACTTTTCCCTAATACTTATGGTAAAAAGGAAATTACTTTCCAAAAAGGACAGAACACTTCTGAAGCAAAAAAACAAGTTGTTGGTGTTATTCTTTCAGGTGGGCAAGCACCAGGAGGACACAATGTTATTTGTGGATTGTACGATGCATTAAAAGCAACGAATGCAGAAAATGTTCTTTTAGGTTTTAAAAATGGTCCAAGTGGATTAATTGAAGATGATTACTTAACGTTTGATGATCAATATATTGATGAATACAGAAATACAGGTGGATTCGATATTATTGGTTCTGGTAGAACAAAACTTGAAACAAATGAACAATTTGCGATTGCTGCTGATGTTTGTAAAAAACATGGTATTACTGCTATTGTTATTATCGGTGGTGATGATTCAAATACAAATGCAGCGGTTCTTGCGGAATACTTTGCTGCTAATAATACAGGGGTTCAAGTAATTGGTTGTCCTAAAACAATTGATGGGGACCTTAAAAATGAAGATATTGAATGTTCATTTGGTTTTGATACAGCTACTAAAACATACAGTGAATTAATTGGAAACATTGAAAGAGATGCTAATTCAGCTAAGAAATATTGGCACTTTATTAAAGTAATGGGACGTTCTGCTTCTCATGTTGCTTTAGAATGTGCACTTGAAACACAACCTAACATTTGTTTAGTATCTGAAGAAGTTGCAGCGAAAAAGATGTCTTTATCACAGATTGCTGATTACATTGCGGATTCAGTAGAAAAAAGAGCAGCAAAAGGAATGAACTTTGGAGTTGCGATTATTCCTGAAGGTGTGGTTGAATTTGTTCCTGAATTCTCTGCATTAATCCAAGAAATTAATGAACTTCTTGCTGGTAGTAAAGCAGAAACATTTAATGCACTTGCAACATGGAAAGAAAAATACGCATTTATCGAAAGTGGTTTAACAAAAGAATCAATGAGTGTGTTTGCCATTCTTCCAGAAGGAATTCAACAGCAGTTATTCTTAGAGAGAGATCCACATGGAAATGTTCAGGTTTCATTAATTGAATCTGAAAAATTATTCTCAGCTCTTGTTAAAGATAAATTAGAAGAAAGAAAGAAAGCTGGTACATATAATGGTAAATTCAATGCACTTCACCATTTCTTCGGTTATGAAGGAAGATGTGCATTTCCATCTAACTTTGATTCTGACTACTGTTATTCATTAGGGTACAATGCCTTTATGTTAATCCAGTATGGTTATACAGGTTACTTATCAAAAGTTTCTAACCTTTCTAAACCAGCTAGTGAATGGGTTGCTGGTGGTATGCCAATTACTAAGATGATGAATGTAGAAAGAAGACATGGAGAAGACAAACCAGTTATTAGAAAAGCATTAGTGGAACTTGATGGTAAACCATTCAAATTCTTTGAAGCGAATAGAGAAGAATGGGCAAGTGAAACTTGCTATCTATACCCAGGTGCTATCCAATACTATGGACCTGCTGAAGTTTGTGATATTACCACAAGAACACTTGCTCTTGAACAAGAATAGTTTTTAATTTTACTGTCTAGGTATATGCTTAGACAGTTTTTTTTAGTGGGAATATAGCTTTGGGTAGTTTCTATTAATTGAAAGAACAATTATACGAACAAATAGAAGTCTATTTACTAGAAGATAGAAGAGAAGAAATGTGCTTTAATATTTTTGTATTCAACATACAACCTAATATTATAATGGATTGTTAAAATGGTAATCGTTAAAGCACTACTCAGTAAAACAAATAAAAAACGCAAGTAGCGTTTTTTATTTATCTAATTTTGGGAGAATCTTTAATAAAGTGTCTATCGCTTTTTCAAAGGATTGTATTTCCTGTGTAGTTAACTTTTTTTGTAGTTGTTTTTCAAAGTCGATATTATTGAAGAAATCTGTATGAATATATTGAATCGCTTTTTCACTAACTTGAATATTGATGATACGACGATCCTCTTCACTTGTAATACGATGAACAAACTCATGTTTTACTAGTTGATTGATTAATTGGGTAGCTTGTTGCTTAGGCATTTTTAAACGATTGCTTAAAGTACTCATACTCATGGATCCTTCCTGTTGCAATGTATACAAGCAATAATAGGTTTCTAAACTCATATTTCCTTTTAGTGATTGCTTTAATGTTTTTTCAATTGTTGTATGCCAAAAAGGCAAAAGTTTTAATAATTTTTTTACGCATTGATTTGAAGTCATAGATAAACCCATTCTTTGTTTATAAATTGACAAAGTTACCTTTCTGTATTAGAATATGTTACATTAATAGTAAACAACTATTTACTATTAATAGTTATTTACTATATTATCATAACGTAGGAGTATCCTGTTTGCAAGAAGAAAGTAGGGATTAATGTTGAAAAAATATTTGTTAAAGTTTTTTAAAATAGCATATGATAATGCAATCATGTTCTTTTTTACCATTGGTTTTGTATTATTATTTCAATATTTATTCGGTGCAGAAAACACGTTGATTGCAGTAGCGATCAGTGTCGGTATTACAATGCTTCCTTTTATGGATAATGGTATTAAGTTGTCTGTTAATTTATTGCTGATTTTATTGTTATATTTATCTTCTGTATTTGTTGCTCAATTTGCTTTAACATCGCATTGGCTTGCTTTTTTTATTAACTTCTTTTACGTCTTATTTTTATTATCTTTAAGCTGTGAGCCAATGAGTACTAATCATTCAATAAGTTTTCTATTATGCTTTGTCTTTGCTCAATCTACACCTGTGCCTTTCGCTTTATTTCCTACACGATTGATCGCTACTTTTCTTGCTTCTTTAATAAGTATGATAACAATGATTATTGTTTGGCATAAACGTGGCTATGGTAAACAAGGGATCACTTTAAAAGCACAGATAAAACGCAGTATAAAAAACAAAAGTTATCTATTCCGTTTAGCATTGGGTTTAGCGATTGCTATGTTCATTGCGATGTATTTTGATTTACAAAAACCATTATGGATTAGCATTGTTGTCATGTCATTGACACAAGTAGAATTTAAAGCAACGTTTGAACGCATTATTTATCGCTCCTACGCTACCTTTGTTGGCATTATTATTTTTACCTTATTGTTTCGTGTTTTAATCCCTGAACAATATGCTTTAGGGGCATTGATGATTATGGGTTACTTTAGTTTTTTTATCAAACAATATCGTCATAAGCAAATTTACAATGCAATAAGTGCAATTAATGCATCATTACTTTTTTTAGATACATTTCAAGCCTTTAGCAATCGTATCTTATGCTTAATAAGTGGAATTGTTGTTGTCTTAATTTTGTGGGGTATTGAACAACCACTGAAAAGTTTTTATATCAAACTCTCAGGTTCATTAAGAAAAGAAGTTAAGGAAGTATGTTAATTACTTTCTTTTATATACAGTGATATTTTATCTATTGACTATCCTTAAGAAAACGGTTACAATTTGATGGCGGTATATCATAAGGGGAAAAAGATGAAGGTTATTAACGAATTTGAAGTGATTGAATTATTACAACGTACATTAAATCATATAGATGAAAGATTAGTTGATCATGGAATACGAGTTGCTTATGTTTTAAAACAGATGCTAGATGTTTGTGGTAAGTATTCTAAAAAAGATGTTCAAGAATTATGTATGATTGCATTGTTACATGATATAGGAGCTTATAAAACGGAAGAAATTGATCAAATGGTAAAATTTGAATCTGCTAATATTTGGGAACATTCTATTTATGGCTACTTATTTTTAAAGAAATTATCTCCATTACAGAAATGGGCGATTATTGTTTTATTTCATCATGCTGATGCATCAAAGATAGAGGATTTAACAAAAGAACAGATTCAATTATCACAAATGCTCTATGTAGCGGATCGTGTAGATGTGTTTATGGACAATGATGTTTTTGAAGAAGATGCATTGTTTGCATTTCTTTCACATTTAACAATCATTTCTCCATCTTTTGAGGAAGTGGTGGCTATTTTTAAACAAGTTTATCGAAAAGAAAATTTATATTTACGTTTAAAAGAATCAATCACTTTTTCACAAATTGTAGATGAGATAAGTTTAAGTGAGGAAGAAATTGATGGGTTGCTTAAATTAATTACCTATGCGATTGATTTTCGTAGTGAACATACGGTCTCGCATACGATTACGACCACAAGAATTGCGTATTGTGTTGCTAATAAATTGAAATTAGATGCAAAAGCAGTTAACGATGTATATTATGGGGCGATGTTACATGACCTTGGAAAGATCGCTGTTCCTGTTGAAATATTAGAATATCCAGGAAAATTAAGTCCACAAGCGTTGCATGTTATGCGTTCTCACGTTCTATTGACTAAAAAGATACTAGGGAATGCATTTAGCGATAAGATTGTGAAAATCGCTTTATATCATCATGAAAAATTAGATGGTAGTGGTTATCCGTTTAAACTTAAAGAAGAGGAGCTAAGTATTGAAGAAAAGATTGTTGCGATTGCGGATATTGTCAGTGCTTTAGTTGGTGTACGCAGTTACAAAACTTCTTATTCTAAAGAGAAAACAATTTCTATCTTAAAACAGATGGTTGATAACCATAAGATTGATAGAGAAATTAGCGATACAATTATTTCAAATTACGATAACATCATGAATTATGTAATCTCTTATTGCCAACCGATTATAGCTATTTATAAAGAAATGAAAAATGAATATATTGAGCTTTTAGAGATGGTTAATCAATATGATGTTGATTTAAAATATTATTTATAAAGAAGGCAGTGATGCCTTTTTTTTGATGTTGCTTTACAAAAGGAAAGCGTTATAATAAAAGTAAAGATAGTCATAAATGGAGGTAAATTTATGGAAACTAGACCTTATGTTTCATGGGATTTAATGGAACGTTTTTTAGTAGATGCATTTTGTGGTTATGGTGTACCTAAAGAGGATGCGAAAATTTGTGCTGATGTATTATTAGAAAGTGATCGCAGAGGGATTGAAAGTCATGGGTGTAATCGCTTTAAACCGATTTATTTAGATCGTATTGCTTGTGGAATGCAAAAACCCGTTACTAAAATTGATGTTTTAAGAGAAACTTGCACGACAGCTGTGTTAGATGCAAATGATGGAATGGGAATGGTGGCATCGCATAAAGCGATGGAAATGGCGATTGAAAAAGCTAAGAAATACGGTATGGCAAGTGTTGCAGTGCGTAATTCTACGCATTATGGAATTGCTGGTTATTGGGCGACAATGGCTAGTAATGCAGGTTTAATTGGTATTACAGGAACGAATGCAAGACCTTCGATTGCCCCTACTTTTGGTGTAGAAAATATGTTAGGAACCAATCCTTTAACTTTTGCTTTTCCTACTGATGAAGCTTTCCCTTTTGTTTTAGATTGTGCCACTTCAATTATACAACGTGGTAAAATAGAGTACTATGCTAGAAATAATCAAGCAACACCTGAGGGAATGGTTATTAGCCACGATGGGCAAACGATTTCAGATAGTGAACAAATATTAAAAGATTTAACACAAGGGAAAGCAGCCTTAGCTCCACTTGGTGGCGTTGGTGAATTATTTGCTGGTTATAAAGGTTATGGGTATGCCACAGTGGTAGAAATATTATCTGCGGCATTACAACAAGGAACATTTTTAAAAGCATTAAGTGGAATGGACGAAAAAGGGAATAAAGTACCTTGTCATTTAGGACATTTCTTTATTGTAATGGATCCTGAGGCATTTATGGGATTAGATGCATTTAAAAAAACAACAGGAGATATTTTACGCTCTTTACGTGCTTCCTTAAAGGCACCAGATGCAAAACAAATTTATACGGCAGGGGAAAAAGAATATTTGGTATGGCAAGAACGCAAGATGAAAGGTGTCCCTGTAAGTAAGAGTGTACAAAGAGAAATCATTGCTGTTCGTGATCAGTTAGGTTTAGATTATCACTTTGATTTTGAGTAGGTAACAAGTGATGGAAAAATATATTTTAGCAATTGATCAAGGAACAACGAGTACGAGAGCTATTTTGTTTAATCATGAGCGTGAAATTGTCAATGTTGCACAAAAGGAGTTAAAACAGTTTTATCCAAAACCTAGTTGGGTTGAACAAGATGCAAACGATATTTGGTTGACATCTTTAGCAGTGATTGCTGATGTTGTGATGAAAAGTGAAATTTAGCCTTCACAAATTGCTGCTATTGGCATTAGCAATCAAAGGGAAACAACAATTATTTGGGATAAAAAAACAGGATTACCAATCTATCATGCAATTGTATGGCAATCAAGACAAAGCGATACGATTTGTGATGAATGGAAAGAAAAAGGATATGAAACATTGTTAAAAAAGAAAACAGGATTGCGTATTGATCCTTACTTTTCTGCTTCAAAGATTGTATGGATCTTAGATCATGTTCAAGGGGCAAGACAAAAAGCAGAAAACAATGAACTGCTATTTGGTACGGTTGATAGTTGGTTAGTGTGGAAGTTAAGTGGAGGGAAAGTGCATATTAGTGATGTTAGTAATGCTTCACGCACCTTACTTTTCAATATTGAAACATGTACATGGGATGATGAAATTTTATCCTTGTTAAATATTCCTAAAGCTATTTTACCAAGTGTGAAACCAACTTCTTATAAATATGCAAAAACAGCACCTTATTTATTTTTTGATGAACAAATTCCTATTACATGTGTTTTTGGTGATCAACAGGCTGCTTTGTTTGGACAAGGTTGCTTTAAAAAAGGAATGGCTAAGAATACCTATGGGACTGGAGGCTTTTTGTTGATGAACACAGGAGAATGTGTCTATCATTCAAAGTATGGACTTTTATCGACAATAGCATGGCAGATTGGGGATCAAATCACTTATGCATTAGAGGGAAGTATCTTTGTGTCAGGTTCTTTGATTCAATGGTTAAGAGATGGGCTACAATTGTTTAATGATGCAAGTGAAACAGAAAAGATGGCATTAAGCACTAGTGATAATAAAGGCGTGGTAATTATTCCAGCGTTTGTAGGACTTGCTGCTCCATATTGGAATGAAAAATGTCGAGGTAGTATTTTTGGTTTAACACAAGGAGTGAATAAAAATCATATTGTTAGAGCAGCGTTAGAGGCAATGGCATACCAAAGCAAAGATGTGTTAGATGCCATGGAAAAAGATACGCAAATGACGATGAATAAATTAAGCGTAGATGGTGGGGCAGTAGCGAATAATTTTTTATTGCAATTTCAAAGTGATCTTTTGCAATGTGAGGTGGAACGTTTGAAAATAATGGAGTTAACGGCATTAGGGGCTGCTTCATTAGCAGGTTTGGCCATCAATTTTTGGCAGATGGAGGACTTTTCACTTAAAAAAGATCGTATTTTTACACCTCAAAAATCAAAAGAGGAAATGGAACAACACTATAATACATGGAAAAAAGCGGTTCAAGCATGTATGACATTTTAATTCAATTAAAATTATGGTAAAATAAAAGCGTTTGAAATGACGCTTTTATTTTCGAAAAAAAGGAGTTACAAGATGCAACAGATACAATCATTTGAAGAAGTGTTATATGGATTAAAAAATCGTGAAATTTTCTTTATAATTGATCATGGAAAAGCTACTTTTTTTGCACAAATAGACGTGGATAAAATTCGTGTCAATAATGAAAATGTTAATTATTTTATTGATGTTGCACAGTTTATACAGTTGTTTAAGACATCTAAGTTTTATCAATATGAGCGTTCTTATACAAAAGAGGAATTAGTATGTGATGAAAAAGATGCACAGTATTATAGCTGGTGGCATAAATAGATGGGAGAAAGATGTAATGAAAGCTATTATTTTTGATTTTAATGGAACAATGGTGTTTGATAGTGTCTATCATGATGAGGCGTGGAAATATTTCTCTAAACAAATTAGAGGGTATGAAATGAGCGATGAAGAAATTAAACAATGTGTGCATGGCAAAGTGAATGAAAAAATTATTGCGTATTTAAAAGCAGAAAGTGATGCAGATGAAAGAAAACAACTATCACTTGCAAAAGAAAGTGTATATCGAAACATTGCTTTAGCAGATTGTGAACATTATCAATTGGTGGAAGGATTACCTATTTTCTTAGATTTTTTAAATGATAGAAAGATTCCATGCAATATCGCTAGTGCTTCCATTAAGGAAAACATTGATTTTTTTGTAGATGTTTTTGGTTTAGAACGCTGGTTTGACACAAATAAAATCGTTTATGATGATGGTCGTTATGAAAATAAAGTTAAGATGTTTATAGATGCGGCTAAGCGAATGAATGTAGATATTCATGATTGCATCATTTTTGAGGATTCAATGAGTGGGATTGCCTGTGCAAAACAAGTAGAACCTGCAAGTATTGTTGTTGTGGCTAGTAAAGAGAAACACTCACAATATGAAAAAGATCCACAAATTTCGTTTGCGATTGAAGATTTCAAAGATGAGCGAGTATATTCATTAATTGATAAAGGAGCAGTAGAAAATGATTAAAACAATATTATTCGATTTAGATGGTACATTGTTACCAATGGATTTAGATGCATTTATTAAAGTTTATTTCCAAGCTTTACAAATAAAATTTGCAAAACTTGGATATGATCATGAATTGATTTTAAAAGGTGTGATTGCAGGAACTAAAGCGATGATTAAAAATGATGGTAGTATGAGAAATGAGGAGGTGTTTTGGCAAACCTTCACACAAGTAACTAACATTAGTAAAAAAGCCTGTGAACATGATTTTGAAGCATTTTATAAAGATGAATTCGTATTGTTAGGGAAACACACTTCGCAAAGTAACAATATGTGTGAAGCACTAAAACTGCTATCTGAAAAAGGGTATCGTTTATTATTGACGACAAATCCAATGTTTCCTAAGATGGCAGTAGAGGAAAGAGTGCGTTGGGCTGGAGTTGATGCTTCATTATTTTCGATGATGACTAGTTATGAATATTGTCATTATACAAAGCCAAATATTCACTATTATGAAGAAGTGATTCAAAAAGAAAACTTAAAAGTAGAGGAGTGTATGATGGTAGGTAATGATACAATAGAAGACGGAGTGATTGAAAGTTTAGGGATTCCTTTATATTTAGTAGAAGATCATTTAATTAATCGCAATAATGATCCCATTCGCTCTACATGGCATGGAACAAGTGAATCATTTTTGACGTTTGTAAAGGCGTTACCTTCACTAAAATAGAAGATTAAGTATTAAGAAATGTATGAAAGTACGTTTCTTTTTATTATTCTAATTTGACTAAAAAGTTTTATTTTCTTTAATTAATGAAAATTTTCTATTTACAATTTTAATAAAAGTATTATAATGAATATATGAACAAGTGTTCATATGAAAAGAGGTAGAATATGGAACATAAATGCGTGATTGATCAAGAGATGCTTGAAACAATTAAAACAAAGCAACTAGAAAATGAAGAAATATCTGCTTTGTCAATTCTTTTTAAGATGTATGCAGATGCGACAAGATTAAAAATTTTAAATTTATTGTTTGAAAGAGAATTATGTGTATGTGATATTGCCTATTTATTAGATATGACGCATTCTGCAATTTCTCATCAGCTTGCTATTTTAAGAAGTAATCGTATTATCAAAGTACGCAGAGAAGGTAAGAATATGTTTTATTCGTTAGATGACGATCATATTCAACTGATTTTTAATAATGGATTAACACATATTAGGGAGGAAGGATAAAATGAATTATACGAATCATAAGGAACATTGTACGCATGAACATCACCACAAAAAAGATTGTCATTGTGGGAAAGATCATTCATTAATTAGTGAAAAAAGTCAACAAGATAGATGTGAGCGAGAAGAGGCATGTGAAGATACGCTAGAAGAACCTCTTGATCAATCGCATTCCTGTGCTTGTCATCATAATCATGAAGATCACCACCATCACCATCACGAAGGGTGTCAGTGTACAGGAAATCATACAGAAACAAAGAGTGAAAAAATATTACAAAAGGCGAAATATAAATTTAAAATTAATAAACTAGATTGTGCGAATTGTGCGATGAAAGTAGAAGATGCCATTGCGAAACAGGCATATATTAATGATGTTTCCCTTAGTTTTTCTACTTCGATCTTAATGGTTGATACACAAAGAGAAGATAAACAACAATTACTAAAAGATTTAAATATGATTGCGAATCAAGTAGAAGAGAAAGTAGTTATTGAAACCTATCAAAAAAGTGAGGTAAAAATAGCGAATCATCGACAGGAAATATTTCAATTGATTGCAGGTTTTATCGCTTTATTCATTTCTATGCTTGTTGAAGAAAAAATGGGGCAAATAACTACATGGTTGTATCTGTTCACATATCTGATTGTTGGATACAAAGTATTATTCATTGCTTTTCGTAATCTTTTAAAAAGAGATTTGTTTGATGAAAACTTTTTAATGTCATTGGCAACGATTGGTGCTTTTGCACTAGGGGATTACAAAGAAGCGGTTGCCGTAATGTTGTTTTATGATATTGGAGAATTGTTTCAATCAATTGCTGTAAATCGTTCTCGTCGCTCCATTGGTGATCTAATGAATATTCATAGTGATTATGCAATGGTTATAAGAGATGGAAAAGAGGTAGCAGTAGATCCAGATACTCTATTAGTAGATGATATTGTTGTCGTTAAGGCAGGAGAGCGTATTTGTGTAGATGGAATTGTGATTGAAGGAGAATCTTCTTTAGATACTTCCGCTTTAACAGGAGAGTCCTTACCAAAAGAGATCAGTGTAAATGATGAAGTGTTGGCAGGTTGTTTAAATATAAATGGTTTGTTTAAGATGAGAGTGGTAAAAGTAGCGAGTGAATCAACTGTTTCTAGAGTATTGGAATTAGTAGAAAACGCGGCTAGTAAAAAAGCAAAGATTGAAAAATTTATCACAAAATTTTCTAAAATTTATACTCCTACAGTCGTATTCGCAGCAGCTTGTTTAATCATTATTCCTACTTTGATACAAGGATATGCGAGTTTTGGCACATGGTTATATCGTGGCTGTACCTTCTTAGTTATTTCTTGTCCATGTGCATTGGTTATT
>SAAR01000051.1 GCA_009916335.1 Erysipelotrichia bacterium
AGATATGACTCCAGCTGTAAAAGCAGGAGAAACAGTAACAGATAAAGCTGTTATTAAGATGAACTATGTACAAGATTTAAATCAACAAAAAGAATTAACATACACAGTAGAACACTGGGTAGAAGGCGAAGAAAAAGCAAGAGATACACAAACAGTAACAAAGAAAGTATGGGTAAATGCACCTGATACATTAACAGTTACTGAAAAGAGTATTGAAGCAAAAGAATACACAGGATATAAGTTCAAAGATATGACTCCAGCTGTAAAAGCAGGAGAAACAGTAACAGATAAAGCTGTTATTAAGATGAACTATGAAAGAGAAGCTTATACTTTAACAATCAATTATATTGATGAAGAAGGTAATGTAGTAGCACCTAAGGTTACAAAGGAATTACTATACAATGATCCTTATAAAGTAACTTCTCCAGTAGTAAGTGGATTTACTTTATTAGATAAAGAACAAGCTGTGATTGAAGGAATAATGGATAAGGGAACAGTAATCAATGTTGTATACAGTGTTGATGAACATGGAACAGATCCAGAAGATCCTGATAAAAGTGATGATGTAGCAGATAAGTATCAAGTTAAGGTAACATATGAAGCAATTAATGGTAGTGTATCATTTGCGACAACATATGCAACATTATTTGATGAAGAAGGTAACTATTCTCAAACAGGTACAGGATACTTGCGTGCAGAACAGATTCCAACAATTACTGCGAATACAGGTTATGTACAAGATAGTATGACATGGGTAGAGGGAACACCTACAGTGGATAACGCAATTACTGCTGATACTGTTTATACAGCATCATTTACAGCAGAAGTAGTAACACCAACTGTACCAGTTGATCCTGAAACACCTGTAGTGCCACCTGTAACACCAGTAGCACCACTTACGCCTGTTACTCCTACTCCATATACACCAGTTGTTACACCAGTAATCAATGAGGTAGAGGAAGTAGAACCTACACCAACACCTAAAGCAGATGCTGATAAGGAAGAAGTAAAAGAAGATACTACACCAAAAGGAAAACTTGATGGTGGAAGTTGGGCATTAATTAACTTAGTGTGTACAGTAGCTACGATTCTATTAGGTCTATTCTTACTTATTTCTAAACGTAAGAAAGAGGAAGTGAAAGAAGATGAAAATAGAATGGATGAAGAAGAACTAAGAGAAGAAAAGAGAAGAGGAATGTTTACTAGAATCTTATCAATCTTAGTATCTATCTTATCAGTAATTGTATTTGTGTTAACAGAAAATATGACATTGCCAATGGTATTCGTAGATAAATGGACAACGACAATGTTGGCAATCACATTAGTACAAATTGCAGTGCTAGTGATTGGTAGAAAATGGAAACATGAGGACAATGAAGAAGAAAAAGCTAGTTAATTGATAGAGATATATTGAATTATGATCTCATATAAAATAAAGAAAGCAGGGGTTCATACAAAACACCCTGCTTTCTTACTTGTTAAGCGTAATGAAGGATGCAATATTCTATGAAAGAAAGGGATATGCTATCTTTCCTTTTTGGATATTGTTATAATAAACAAAAGATGCATAAGATATAAAATAGGAGTAAAAGGGAATGAAAAAATATAAATACATAAAAAATTTAATTCTGATATTTCTTATTTCATTAGCTGTTCTTTTACTATTTCCTAAATTATTAGGTTATCAAGAATATATTATTAAAAGTGGAAGTATGAGTCCAAGTATTCCTAAGGGTTCATTAGTTTATATACAAAATGAAACATTTGATGAAATTAAAAGTGGTGATGTTATTGCTTATGAAAAAGAATTAGATGTTGTTGTTCATCGTGTATATGAAATAGATCTTACACATCAACAATTAAAAACAAAAGGGGACGCTAATCAGGGCGTAGATGATGCTTATGTACATGAAAGTATGATTTTAGGGAAGGTTGTTTTGTCTATTCAATTTCTTGGCTATTTTGTTTTATTTATTAAAAGTGTACCAGGAATGCTCTTGTTAGGATTGCTAGTAGTTGCTCTTTTCTATTTACTTTATAATTGTCAGGAGGGTGGAAATAATGAAAAAAATAATTGCCAATAGTATTTTAATTGTTTTCATTTTATTAGTGTCTATTAAATATCTTCCGCCTTTATTTAATTATCAAGTTTATGGGGTTTCATCAGGAAGTATGGAACCTAATTATCCAATAGGATCATTAATCATTGTAGAAAAATGTGATTTTGAAGATATTCGTGTCGGTGATGTCATTACATTTAAGCAAGAGAATTCTTCTTACACAAAAACACACAGAGTAGTAAATATTGATCAAAATACACTTCAATTTACTACGAAAGGGGATAATAATAAAGAGGAAGATGCGAGAAGAGTTTCAAAAAAGGCATTCATTGGTAAAGTAGTTTGTGTTTTTGCGATTGTGGGCTATCTTTTCTTATTCTTTGATACACCAATGGGAATTGTTGTGATTATTGCTTTGGCAATAATGAGTATTTATCTAAGTAGAAATGATGCAGATAAACAAAGTAAGACATAAAAAACATATTTGTGACAAAAGAGCTTTAAAGTAATTTGTGATGTTTGAATTATAAGCAGATTGTTAGTTAAATAAATTTAGAGAAAGAGAATTTTGAGAATGATAAACTCGATTCTCTTTTTTTGTAGGGGATAAGATGTCTTTTCATTGTATATTTGCTTACAAAAAAATGTTAGAAGACATGGTAAATATAACCTGTTTATAACCCAATGTTACTATAATGAAAATATACAAAGGATAGCAAGTAGGTTTGTATAGAAGGAGGATATACTATGAAAAAAAGAATATGGATTACGGCTGGACTGGCTGTTGCCTTAATTGGTGGTATAGGAATGGCCTCTACAGTTGCTGAATTTCAAGCTGATGGGACTCCAGTAAAAGCACAAATTTCAATGAATGAACTTAACATTGAGATAAATGGAAGTAGAGAAATAGAATTAACAGATGCTATTGCTGGAGAAATTGTTGAGAAAAACTTAACGTTGAAGAATACAAAAGATACTTCTTTATATACTAGAGTTATTGTGGATAAATATTGGAAAGATGCTCATGGAGAAAAAGATTATGATGCCAATGGAAATCTGATTCAATTAACCTATAACGAAAGTGATTGGATAGTAGGACCTGAAAGTGAAGATGAAAAGGTAGTGCTATATTATAAAGGGATTGTTGAGCCAAGCAGTATTACTTCAACTTTCTTAGATACGATTAAATTAGATCGCTCTATTGGAAATGCCTATGCTAATAAGCAAGCATGTATCGAAGTAAAAGTTGATGCAGTACAAAGTTTTGATGGAGTAAATGCTATCCTAAATGAATGGGGTGTATTAGCAACCCTAGATGAAAATGGAAACATTGTTTCCATAGAAAGATAGGAGGGAAGTCATATGAAAAAAATATTAGTTGGAATATTCAGTATATTCTTCTGTGTATTTTCATTAACAAGTATGCATGCGAATGAAATACCTAGTGTTACATTTGATGGAACTTCAACATTAAAGTACAGCGAAGAGGCAAATAACTTCTCAAGTGTGTTTGAAGGAATGCATTCAGGGGAAACAAGAGAGTTAAGTATTCAATTGGTAAATCATTCAGATAAAGAGGTTGATTTCTTTATGAATACTGAAGTATTGCAATCGTTGGAAAAAAGTGTACAGAGTAATGGTGCAGGATATAATGTAAGCCTAAAACTAGCAAAGGGGAATGAGGATCATTATATTTTTGGAAGTGAAGAAGGAGCGTTAGTCGGTGCTAATGAAAATGGTTTATACGATTTGAATGGAACATTAAATGAAAAATATTTGTTAACTTCATTGGGTGCTAATGAGAAAGCTGTTTTATCATTAGTAATTGGGATTGATGGTACTACTTCAAGAAATGATTATCAAGCATCTGTTGGTGAATTACAAATGGATTTCAGTGTTTCTTATGAAGAAAATGTGATGACGAATGTAGTGAAAAATGTTGTTAATAAAGTAACAACAGGCGATCCAACATCAATTTCAACATTAGTTATGCTGTTATTAATTTCTGGAGGAGCCATCTATGTAAGTTGTAAAAAACTGAAAGGAGATAAGAGATAATATGAAAAAGAAAAGTGTTAAAATCTTATTAGCCTTTACATTGATTACCACTTTATTAAGTGTATCAGCATTGCGTATTAATGCTAGCCAAAGTTATAAGATTACTTATAGTCCAGGAAATAAAGGTACATTTAATCAAAGTTTGGTGGAAGAATATAAAGCAGTTTATGGTAATGAAAATGTAAGTGTTTCAGATAAGACAGGCAGTATTACTATTGTGGTTGCTAAAGAGAATACAATGCCTAAGGCACCAACGGTAAACGATATTACTTTAAAGGATTCACGTTATTATGTGCAAGCTGGTTCATGGGAGCCAACTAGTAATGTAGTAAGTAAAAGTGAAACATTCGTTGTTAATTATAATATGATAAACAATGGTAAAGAATATACTATTAAATTTATTAGTGCAAGCACTGGCGAAGAGATTGCTAGTCCAATTATCTCTATGGCAAATGTAGGAGATGTTATCACTTATTCAGCAAAAGTGATTGATGGATATGAATTTGATCAAGTAAAAAAATCAATGAAAATTGCTGATAATGTTAAAGATAATGTACTTGTGTTTGTGTATGAAGGTAGTGATCAGCGTAATGTGATAACTAATACAGTAGTGGAAACGATTGTGAATGAAACAATAACACCTCCACTTACACCAGTAACACCAGTAACACCTGTAACTCCTGTTACACCTAATGCAGATGAGCAAGAAACAGTAGAACCTAATGTTACACCTCAAGCAGATACAGAGGATCAAACGAAAGAGGAAACTGAAAAGGTAACAAAAGAAGAAACACCAAAAGCAAAGAATGAAACAGATTATATGAATTATGTTCCTTTTATTGCATGTGGATTATTGGTGATTGCAGGACTTGTGTATTTAGTGGTAAAGAAAAGTAAAAAAGAAAGTCAAGAAGGTTAGGAGGGAAAGCATATGAAAAAACTTACAAAATTAGTATTAACAATTGCATTGTGTTTAAGTGGACTATTTGCTTTCTCTTTAAATAGTGTGAAAGCAGAAGAGAAAGATACATTATTAGTTGAATATAATGAAGAAAAATCATTTTATGATGAAAAAACACAAAAATTCACTTTATATTATATTATTCCTGAAGATGCTGGTAATTACAAAAATGTAACGTTTAATTTTGAGGAAGGTATGATAGAAAAAATTAAAAGTGTTTCACAGTATATATCTCCTGGTGATTGGTATGGTTTCAACATCATTATTGAAAATAACTCAAAAGTAAATTTCACTTATAAAAACGATAGTTTAACCGTTAAAGATGTCAAAATGAAAGGGGGAGAATATACAAATCCATGGGGTTTAAAATCATTCTCAGGTAGTTCAATTGATAAAGAATATGTTCCATATCGTACAGGAAATGCAGAAGCCATTTATTCAGAATTGTTTGATAAATTTACGGCATATAAAGTTACAGGTAAAATGATGCTTTCGATTGAAGAGGAGTTAGCACAACGTGATTATACGGGGGATAGAGCCTTAACACAATATTTGTTAAATTATTATAATAATTCAAAATATTATAATAAAGATGGGAAAGTAGCCACTACGATTCCTGAACTAGATGAAATAGCTTTAAATAATATTTTCTCTGGTGGAGGGGGAGTTCATAATAATGGAACATATGCACTTCTTGATGCAGATTATGCTGCTTTAAGTGATGAACAAAAGGCAAAATTAGAATATGTGAATAAGAATCAATACCGTTTTAGAGAAACAGAAGCGGAATTAGCTGAATACTATTATGAGTATTTCTATGATTGGTGTGTAGGATTACAGTTTGGAAAATATGCGACATATGAGGATGCCAATGGTAAAGATAGAACAGTGCATACATCATCTATTGTTAAACTTTACAAGAATCAAAATAATGTAAGAACAAACGCTGATGATTATATTGCAAGCCAATTAACAAATGATAATCTAAAAGCTGGAAAAGAGTCTAGCTTTATTGCAGGATTTACATTAGATGGACCTTTAACTGGTAATAATGCACAGTGGTATAAATATGGCTTTACTGCAAGTATTACACTTGAAAAGGAAGTGAAAGGAAGTTTATCAATTACTAAAACGATTGATTATGGAACATATGCAACCAGTGATAATCCAATCTTCTTATTTAAAGCAACAAATACAGAAACAAATGATATTTATTATCGTATGATTGCATTGAGTGATATTCAAAAGAGTGGAACTGCGACACTTACAGATATTCCATTAGGAACATATACGGTTGAGGAGTTTAATCCGATTAGATACTCTAAAGAAAGTGTTAAAGAAGTAACATTAACAAGAGATAATCCTAATGCTAGTGTAACGTTCAATAATCAAAAAACGAAAGATAATGATTTCTCTGATAGTGATGCAGTGATTAACTCATTTACTAAAGATGAAAATGGTAAAGTAACAATTACACAAACAAAAGTGAAAATTGTTAGTGATGGACAATAGAGTGAAAGGAAAGGATGGTATACAATATGAAAACAAAATTAACAAAGAAGTCTGTTAGTCTTATCATTCTGGTGGTAGCTCTATTTGCTGGTATCTTCGCAGTAAATTCTGCATGGTCTTATTTTACTGCAAATGATAAGGAATCAAATAAAATTACATTAAGGGCTGTGGACACAGAAATTGAAGAAGAAATTAATGATAGTGATCTTACTAAGATTCCAGTGGTAAGAAACACAGGAAGTGATGATTGTATTGTTCGTCTTAAATTTTCTGTAACACCAGAGAAAGAGCGAGAAAATATTGAATTGAGAGGGTTAAATACAACGGATTGGCTTTATAATAAAGAAGATGGTTATTACTACTATCAAGGTGTATTAGCTCCTAAAGCAGCTACTCCTGCTATTTTTACAGGGGTGAATATTACGAATATGAAAGCGATGAATAACTTTGATATTATGTTGTATCAGGAAGCAATTCAACCAGAAATTATTGATCATGATGGAAATAAAGTTGATGTGCTAAGTGAAGGAAAATATAATCAAAGTAAAGCTGATATTATTTGGAAGTTATATGAATCACAATCATAAACAGAACAAAAATAAGCATGTAGTGAAGTAGTGTTTTAACTGTTTTGATTGTTAAAAGCAGGGTTTCTTGTATGAAACCCTGCTTTCTTCAGGATGATAAGACTATTCCTCTTTGATGATTAAACCTAGTAGTTTGGATAATTCAATGGCTTGTAAAGGATTTACGATTAATCCTTGTAAGTCATTTAATGTGATGGCAATGCCATTGATATCACTACTACTTAAATCAACGTTGTTTAAAGGGCAATGAATAAATTCTACTTCATTTAAACAACACTGTTCAAAGCTAACTTCTTTTAATGTGGTTTCATTAAAACTAGCTTGTGTTAAATCATTGTTTTTAAAGAGAATATGGTTTTCTTTAGCAAAAGAAAAATTAGCATAAGTAGCTTTACAGTCAATGAACTGGATATGGTGCAAGGCTGCATTAGAGAAATCACACCCGATCATTTTGCAGTTTTTAAAGAGAATACGATGGAATATTCCATCTGCAAAAGAACAGTTTGATAAATCACAATTTTCAAAAATAATATCCATAAAATCAGCTTGTTCGAATTGACAAGACATGAAATTACATTGTGTAAACGTGCATTCATTCATGATGGTATGTTTTTCACATAACTTATGAAAAGCTATATCGTGATATGCACCATATGTTAGTTCTTCGTGTATATATTGTGTTCTTTCTTCTAAATAAGAAGATAATTTAGGCGTTTTTATTTTCATATGCATATTATAAATAGAATTGCATGGAATGAAAAGGTTTTATTAAATTTAGCTTAAAATTTTGTTATAATAAGAACACTGGAAAATAATTTCCACAAGGAGTGAAGGATATGGAGTTAGAAATCATAAAAAAGATTGCACTTGAATTACAGATTAGTGAAATGCAGGTGAAAAATACATTAGGTTTATTAGAAGAAGGTAGTACCGTACCTTTTATTGCGAGGTATCGTAAAGAGATGACAAAAGGGCTTGATGAAGAACAAATACGAGTCATTGCAGAAGGGTATGAATATCAAGTTAATTTAGAGAAAAGAAAAGAAGATGTTTTGCGTTTAATTGAAACACAGGGAAAATTAAGTGAAGAAATTGTACAACAGGTGAATGCGTGTAGTAAACTAGCACAAGTAGAGGATATTTATCGCCCTTATAAACAGAAGAAGAAAACAAGAGCAAGTGTTGCGATTGCTAGTGGGTTAGAGCCATTAGCAAATTTGTTATTGCGTTTTCCTAAGACCTTTTGTGAAAGTGATATAGATCCATTTTTAAATGAAACGATTACTAGTAGAGAAGATGCGATCGATGGGGCAAAAGATATTATTGCTGAAAAGATTAGTGATAATGTAGATATTAGAAATAAGATTTATGATTCTATGATTCACTATGGGAAAATTAAAACAGTGGCGAAAAAGAATCATAGCGATGAAGCAAAAGTATATAAGATGTACTATGAATATGAAGAACGATTATCTACGTTAGCTGCTCATCGTATTATGGCGATTGATCGTGCAGAAAAAGAAAAAGTGATTAGTGTATCCATTGTGATTAATGAAGAATATCTTTTTAACTGGGTTAGTAAACGTATGATTAAATATCCTAATAGTGCGACTAGTGTTTATGTAAGTGAAGCGATTAGCGATGGTTTAAAGCGTCTAGCGTTTCCATCTATTGAAAGAATGGTGCGTTCTGAATTAACACAGAAAGCACAAGAAAGTAGTATTGAGGTATTTTCTTTCAATCTTGAAAGGTTGTTATTACAACCACCGATGAAAAATAAAACGATATTAGGCTTTGATCCTGCGTTTAGAACAGGGTGTAAGTTAGCGATTATTGATGATTCAGGAAAAAATATTTATATTGATGTGATCTATCCACATAAACCGAATGCAAAGGTTGCAGAAGCAGAAACAAAGTTAGTGAAAATGTGTAAAGATTATCATGTTGATTTAATTGCGATTGGAAATGGGACGGCGAGTCGAGAAAGTGAAAGTTTTGTGGCTTCTACCATTGCAAAATATAAGTTAGATGTAGCGTATACGATTGTCAGTGAGGCAGGAGCCAGTGTTTATAGTGCAAGTAAATTGGCGATTGAAGAATTTCCTGATTTGCATGTAGAACAAAGAAGTGCGATTTCTATTGCAAGAAGATTATTGGATCCTTTATCAGAATTAATTAAAATTGATCCACAATCTATTGGCGTAGGACAATACCAGCATGATTTACCAGTTGCTAGGTTAAAACAACGTTTGGATTTTGTGGTAGAAAAGGCAGTTAATCTAGTAGGTGTGAATATTAATACAGCGAGTGTTGCCTTGTTAAAAAATGTAGCAGGATTATCAGCCGCTATGGCAAATAGTATCATTGCTTATCGTGAAGAAAAAGGAAAGATAGAAAGTCGTGCAGAAATAAAGAAGATAGCTAAGATTGGTACGAAATCATTTGAACAGGCTGCAGGTTTCTTGCGTATTGAAGATGGAAAAGAGTTATTAGATCGTACAAGTATTCACCCTGAATCCTGTGCTTTAGCAAAAAATATTTTAGCGACATTAACTTTAAAGGTTGAGGATATGGGAAGTGATGTGGCAATCAAAAAAGTGAATGCCTGTGATAAAGAAGCACTTGCTTTACAGATGGAATGTGATATGTATACATTAGAGGATATTTTAGAGGCGATAAAAATGCCACTTAGAGATTATCGTGATCAAAATGATGGACCGATATTGCGTAAAGATATTCTTACCTTCGAAGATTTAAAATTACATGATGAATTAGAAGGTGTGGTAAGAAATGTGGTTGATTTTGGAGCGTTTGTCGATATTGGGTTAAAGGAAGATGGGTTAGTGCATATTTCTCAACTTGCAAAGCATCGTGTAAAACATTCTAGTGATATTGTATCAGTAGGCGATATTGTGAATGTTTGGGTACATAAAATTGATGAGGAAAAACATAAGGTACAATTAACAATGATAGAACCAGAGGTGAAATAATGGATATATTAGAAAAAGTAAAAGAATATCAAGTCGAACCAGTTAAGAAAATAATGCGTAATGCACATAGTGCAAAAGCGAATGGAATTGTCTTTTTTGGGGATTCTATCATTCAAGGGTTTGATATCAAGAAATATTTTACACAAGAAAATTTATATAATTGTGGTTGTAATGGGGCAACGAGTGATACCCTTTTACATTTACAACCTTATGCGATTGCAGATTACAAACCGAGTAAAGTGATCTTAATGATTGGTACAAATGATTTAGCTGATGAATGGCAATTTGATAAATTAGAAATTGCTTTTAATGTGTATAAATTAATTAATATTATGCGTAATCAAAATCCAGCCGTTGATGTAATAGTAATTTCCCCTTTACCGATTGTTGAGGCATTAAAGCAAGAGCAGTGTAAAAACAATGGACAGTTAAAACTGTTAGGGAAAGAGATTAAAGCGAATGTAGAGGAATTTGTAGGGTGTGTCTACGTTGATATGTATCCTCATTTTCTTGATGAAAATAAACAATTAAAAAAAGAATATACTAGTGATGGTTTACATTTAAATGAAGCAGGCTATGAAGTGTTTGCTCAACTATTAAAACCGTATATCTAATAAAAATACTTCTCCTATGGGAAGTTTTTTTATTAGATATATAAAGATAAACAAGAAATAAATAAAAAAGTTGAATAATGATTCATAAAAAGGGATTCACGATTATAAATATATAGTAGGCTTGTACAAACAGAGTATAGAAAATGAACTATATTGAAACATTTATTGTACTTCTAAATATGAATGAAAAAAGCTACAATGAAGTTAGCGAGGAGGTGTTTCATGTCTTTTGTATATAATTTAGATCCTAGATGTATGGACATTTTAAAAAAGCTGTTAAATGCGAATGGATATATCACAGTACAAGAAATTGCGAATGAAAAAGGGATCTCGAAAAGAAGTGTATACTATGATTTAAATAAGATTAATGAATGGTTAGAAACGCAGAAGATGGAAACAATTGAAGTAGAACGAAAGAAAGGTATTTTTATATCACAACCTCAAAGTATTAAAATAAAAGCGTTAATAAAAGAGATACCTACTTGTGCTACTTACATATTTTCACCGATGGAGCGTGTCAATATCATTATTTGTTCGATTATGAAAAAGACTAAACCCTTGTATATTGAAGATTTTATCAGGCTTTGTCAGGTGAGTCGTAATACCATTATCAATGATATGAAAATTGTGATTAGTAAGTTAGTGGAATACAATTTAACGCTTACTTATGAAAATAAGCTAGGGTATCGAATTGTGGGTAATGTCATTCGTAAAAGAACGGTTTTCTTTCTCTTGTTTTCTAGTATTTGTGAATACTATCAAAAAGGTATTATTGAAAATGATGATGAAGAACATGTGCAAGCGATTTTAACGCATTTAATGCAAATTGAAAAAGAGTTACATACTCATTATGTGCCTAATATTTTGTACACGATTTCAATTTTCTTTGCCTCTATTAAAAATCGTAGTGATGATTTAGGATTTAGTGAAAAGGATCATCAAGAAATTGTAACAACAAAAGAATTTGCATTAGTGGATCAATATTTTGATGAGTATGAAGAAAGTGAAAAGATGTATCTTGCTTTGCATTTACTAGGTTCTCGTTTACAAAGTGTACCAATGGAATTAATGTGTGCGAAAGAAGATGATGAAGCATATGAATTAGCTTGCAATTTAGTCAGTGAATTTTCACGCATTGCTTGTGTAGAATTTAAAGAGGAAAAAGAAGAAGTAGTACAATCGATCTTTGTGCATTTAAAAACATCATTTTATCGTTATCGTTATGGGATTCAGCTAGGGAATCCTATGTTAGATGATATTAAAAATGAATATCCTGATTTATTTGAATTAACCAAAGTTGCTTGTGAGTATTTAAAACAACAACTTGGTGTGCCGATACCAGATGGTGAAATTGCGTATATTACCTTGCATTTTGGTGGGTTTATGAAACGCAATATGAATCAAGCATTAAAGATTTTAATCGTATGTCCTAATGGTATCTCAACAGGGAATATGCTTCGTAGAGAAGTACAAACATTAGTTCCACAGGCAGAAAGTGTTGATGTGATTTCTTTGAATCATTTTAATGTACATCATGATTATACGATGGTTATTTCAACGGTGCCGATTGAAAATGCAAAAGTAACCGTTGTGCATCCTATCTTGAGTGATAATGATCGCGTAAGTATATTAAGAGAGTGCTTAAAAGATGATAGTAAGCATCAAATTGAAGTAGATAGTATTATTAAATTAGCGAAGAAATATTTTAGTGATGATAAAATAAAGGATTTTAAAGAAGATTTATACAATTATTTTTCTTCTGTCAAAGTGAACACATATTGCAAAGTTAGTGAGTATGGTTTAGGGTTAGATGCTTATTTAACCATGGATAAAATCGCTATTTTTGATGAATGTGAAGATTGGCGAGATGCGATTGTCAAATCATCACAAATGTTATTGCGTAATGGAGCTATAACTTCTAATTATATTGATGCGATGATTGCGAAAAATGAAGCGATGGGACCGTATATGTTTATTTGTGATGGGGTTGTGTTAGCTCATGCGAAAAGTGAAGAAGGAGCTAATTTTACAGATATTAGTTTATCTTTATTTAAAAAAGAAGTGCTTTTTGATAAAGGAAAAAAAGCCAATATTATTTTAACGTTAAGTGCTGAGGATCAAGTGAAGCATATTCATATTTTGAATGATATTTTAGATATTTTTTCACATCGTGAATATGTAGAAGCACTGAAACAATGTAGCGATGCAAAGGCATTGTTAGATTATATTCATACCATATTAGAAAGTGAGGGACAAAAATATGAATAAATTAATTGATCACACATTATTAAAAGCAGATGCAACAAAAGAAGCAATTACAAAGCTGTGTGAGGAGGCAAAACAGTATGATTTTGCTAGTGTTTGCGTAAATTCAGGTTGGGTTGCCTATTGTGCAAAGTATTTGCAGGATTGTGATGTAAAGGTGTGTAGTGTTGTAGGGTTTCCTTTGGGAGCGATGAGTAGTAAGGCGAAAGCATTTGAAACAAAGTGCGTGATTGAAGATGGTGGTGATGAAATTGATATGGTGATGAATATTGGGGCATTAAAAGATCGAGATGATGATCTTGTTTTAGCTGATATTAAAGCAGTGGTAGCAGCAGCACAAGGACATTGTGTCAAAGTGATTTTAGAAACGTGTTTACTCACACAAGAAGAAATTGTTAGAGCTTGTAAGCTTTGTGTAGAGGCAAATGCTACTTTTGTGAAGACAAGTACAGGGTTTTCTACTCGAGGAGCAGTGATTGAAGATGTGAAATTAATGAAAGATACAGTGCAAGATAAGGCACTTGTAAAAGCTGCTGGTGGTGTTCGTAATATGGCTGATTTAAAAGCGATGGTAGAAGCAGGAGCGAGTAGAATTGGAACAAGTTCTGGGGTTGCTTTAATGCAAGATAAAGAGGCAAATAACGCTTATTAATAGGGGTTAATGAAAGCGTGTACATCTTTTGCACAAAAACGTGAAAAGAATTGGACTTCTATAAAAAACAAGAATTGTTAAAATGTAATTGTGAAAGGCATGGTGTAGTACATGATTGAAATGTTGAAAGAGGAAAATGTACAAATTGTACAGAAGGTAACGGATTGGGTGGATGCAATTCACGTAGCACTCACACCTCTTGTTGAACAAGGGTATTGTGAAGCTAGATATATTGATGGAATTATTAGAAATACAAAAAAGTATGGACCTTACTATGTGTTGTGTGAAAATTTAGCTTTACTTCATGCAAGTAGTAGTGATGGGGTTATTAAAAAACAAATTGCAGTAACGGTGTTAAAAGAACCTGTGAAATTTAACGAGGGCACTACGCACATGCGTTATTTATTAAAATGGGCGTTAAGCGAACTGGGCTTTCAAACCCAACGACTAGCCATACCCGTGAGGTTCGATGAGGCTTCAGATTATTTGCAATTTCTGCATCAACAATGGTTGTCCAGTTTTTTAGCGGTACATAATTTATTGCCTGCAATAGCAAGCCAACCCAGCGAGAACACAGAAGAAGCACGCTATTTACGTCAGAAATTACGCCAATCTTTTGAGCATGCATTTGAAACATTTTTAACCTGTAACCAACGCTTACTGGTCAGTGATTTACCTGTTGTTAGTCCGCATGAGCGAGAGGCTTCTGGCTTACTAAAACAGGTGGCTCTGGACACCTTAGCCATGTGGAAAAACCTATTTGAAACCCTGTTAACATTGAGCAACGATGCTAACAGCATGAAAATACATGCGAATGCAGAGGGTAATATCGAAATCAATCTTAGTGTGAACCTACCCAATAGTTATTTGAAACTCACCCACTGGTTAGAAAATGAAGGTGACTTGCTGTTGGATATGCCCCTTGAACAGCCAATAGCTACTTTTCCAAGAAAATCCGACCAGCCCAGCTTATAC
>SAAR01000407.1 GCA_009916335.1 Erysipelotrichia bacterium
GTACGGGAACATAATAGGCTTCATTCTCTTTGATTGAAAAGCTCATTCCTACTATTTCTGCCTCTATTGGATCAGTACCTGTTGTCTCCGTATCTATTGAAACTGCTTCTGATGTAATTAACTTTTGAATTAATGCGCCTCTTTTGTCCTGATTATCAGTTAGTTGGTAGCACTGAATTGAAATATCTAAACGCGCTAGATTCGTTTTAAATTCTGTGCCTGATGTTGTGGGCGTAAATTCGGCAAAGAGATCGCCTTGGATTGGGTTTCTCTTTTCTTCAAAGGGTAAGTTTAAAGTTTCCTTCTTGCTATCATTTTTTGTTTTATCGCTTTTGAAGATTCTTTCAATCAGTGTCCTGAACTCCATCTCTTCAAAAATAGTCCGCAATTTATTTTCATCTGGCTCTTGTCTTTTTAAAGAATCCATATCGAGTTCAATAGGAACATCTGTTTTTATGGTTGCTAAAAACTTAGAAAAGACGATTAGTTCTTTATTGGCTTCAATCTTAGTTTTGACTGCTCCTTTTAATTTTTCAGTATTTTCCAAAAGGTTTTCTATACTACCGAATTCTGAAATAAGTTTTTGGGCAGTTTTCTCTCCTACACCTGGACAGCCAGGAATATTATCCGAAGCGTCTCCCATCAAGCCTAATATGTCAATAACTTGAGTTGGCGATTCAATATTGAATTTTGCTTTTACAGCTTCAATACCCATTATCTCAAACTCCTTATCTCCGTATTTAGGTTTGTAAATGAACACATTATCATTTACTAATTGCCCATAATCTTTATCAGGAGTCATCATATAGGTTTCAATACTTTTTAAAGATGCTTTTGTAGCTAATGTTCCAATAACATCGTCTGCCTCATATCCCGCTACTTCTAAAATCGGGATATTGTAGGCGCTAATAATTTCCTTTATTATGGGTATTGATAAACGTATGGCTTCAGGGGTTTCTTCTCTTTGTGCTTTATACTTTTCATATATTTCATGTCTGAATGTTGGTCCGGCCGGATCAAATGCTATACCGATGTGTGTTGGTGCTTGATTTTTGAGGACTTCCTCCAATGTATTTACAAAGCCTAATATTGCAGATGTATTAAATCCTTTTGAGTTAATTCTGGGATTCTTAATGAATGCATAGTATGCTCTGTATATGAGTGCGTATGCGTCAAGAAGGATCAATTTATCATTTGGTTCCATTTTTACTATTTTTTTAATGGTAAAAATACAAAAAAATACGGTATTAATCGTTTTATTATTACTTTTGTAGACAAATCATGTTCATATGGATGTTTTATCTCTTATAAAGTCTCCCATAATTGATGAACTGGAAGATTTCAAAAATCTTTTTGATCACTCCCTTTCCAGCTCTAATCCTTTACTTACCGATGTAATTGGGCATTTACAGCAAAGGAATGGCAAGATGATGCGTCCGATTCTTGTCTTGTTAATAGCTAAATTATACGGCAAAGTAAGCACGCAAACGCTACATGCTGCTGTTTCTCTCGAATTACTACATACTGCTAGTTTAGTTCACGATGATGTAGTCGATGAGAGTGCCGAACGCCGTGGGCAACTTTCTGTCAATGCTATTTTTAATAATAAGGTTGCAGTGCTTACAGGAGATTTTTTATTGGCAACTTGCTTGGTACAGGCTTCTAAAACTAAAAATCATGGTATAATTGATGTTGTATCTAAGTTAGGGCAGGATTTAGCTGAAGGTGAACTGCTTCAATTATCTAATATTAATAATACTGAATTTTCTGAGTCTGTATATTTTGATGTTATTAATAAAAAAACAGCGGCATTGTTTGCTTCCTGCACTAAAGCTGCTGCTTTGTCGGCTCAGGTAGATAATGAAAAGGTAGAACTTGCAAGACTTTTTGGTGAATATATCGGCATTTGTTTTCAGATAAAAGATGATATATTTGACTATTTTGATAATGCAGATATAGGGAAACCAACAGGCAATGATATGTTTGAGGGGAAATTAACTCTTCCTGTTCTTTTTGTTCTTAATAATGGAGCCGGAGAGGAGATTAAGCGGCTTGCAATCAAAGTAAAACAAAGGTTGGCTTCGCATCAGGAGATATCAGATCTTGTTTCATTTACTAAAGATAACGGTGGTATTCTTTATGCCCAGAAAGAAATGACTAAATATAAACAAAAAGCATTAGGCTTATTGTCATTAATGCCTGATACTGAAGTAAAAGAATCCTTGAGGTTATATTTAGATTATGTTGTTGATAGGCATAAATAATATCGTGCTGATGGAGATTTCCAAAGAGCACGATATTAAATTGTAGTATAAAATATCTAGAAGAACTTAACTTCTTCTCCTCTTATTTCTGATAATAATAGGTTGGCTAGTCTACTTGTCCCAATACGGAATAATTTGTTAGTTAACCATTCTTCTCCTAATATTTCTTTTACAATCGTATAGTATATAAGTGCGTCATTTACAGTGTTGATTCCGCCTGCAGGCTTGAATCCAATTTTATTACCTGTAATATCATAGTATTCTTTTATTGCTTGACACATTACCAATGCTGCTTCAGGAGTAGCTGCGGGTTGCTGTTTCCCTGTTGATGTTTTAATAAAATCAGCTCCTGAATACATGGATAAGATAGAGGCTTTCTTAATGTTTGAGGAGGTCTGTAAAGCACCTGTTTCTAGTATTACTTTCAAGTGTTTGTCCTTACATGTATTTTTGAGTTCTTCTATCTCATCACACATTTCTTCATAATTTTCATTTAAGAACTGACCAACTGAAATGACAATGTCAATCTCATCAGCTCCTTCCATAATAGCCATAGCAGTTTCAGCAATCTTAACTTCTATAAAAGTTTGTGATGAAGGAAATCCACCTGA
>SAAR01000408.1 GCA_009916335.1 Erysipelotrichia bacterium
GAAATATCATCCGGATAATGGTGGTGATGCTGAAAAATTTAAATATTTAGCAGAACTAAAAGAAAGCTTATTACAATAATAGAAAAAATTCAAATAGCAGGAACAAACACCACGAAAGAAGAATTTTAAGACATGCCAGAATGAAAAAAATCCTGTTTTAATTTGAAGGATAAAATTTACAGAGTTACCAGTTACTAACCACTCGATTTTTGGAGTGGCTTTTTTATGTCATAAAACAGAAAGGAGGATATTGATTTATTAATGAAAGTAAAATGCATGTATTATGCAAAAAGATACGAAAGCAAACCACAAGGGGTTGAAATTGCAAGTGTTCAAAAGAATTTATCCAAAACAGAAATATCTATTGAGGATTTGGCACAAGGGTTATCACATGGAGCCACGTTTAAGCCAGCATATTTAAACGGCAAGAAAACAACTGACTGGATTGAGCAACAACTATTTGCCTTAGATTTTGATGAGGGCACAACAATTCAAGAGGAATTAATCAGATGCAAGGAATTAAATATCTTACCTTGCTTTGGATATACCAGTTTTAGTTATACACCAGAGCATGAAAAATTTAGATTGGTATTCTGTGCGGATAGAGTGATTACGGATATTGAAAGCAGAAATAAAATTCAATTATCATTAATGGAAGCCTTTAAACATTGTGATAATAAATGTAAAGATGGCAGCAGATTATTCTTTGGGGGCAGAAATTTAATTCACGAGGATTATTCGGCTACGATTAACACTGATGAAATTATAAAATATTATGTGGAAGAAATTAAGCCTGCTAAGGTTAAGAAAGCTCTTATTGCCAATAGTGGTAAGGTAGATAAAGTTAAGAAAGAATGTAATATTGTCAATAAATCAGAGGAAAATATTCAAGCTATTATGGATAGGAATGCTGATAAATTAAGGGGTATTCTTGGGTTGGAGGATTTAGTGTACACTGATAAAAAAGATTCTTATTATTATCAGTGTACACCTAAACCCTACCACACAACATTCAAGTGTCAGAATGATTTATACAATTACATAAACAGCATTGATTTAGCGGAATATTTGGGAGTAGGAAATGAAATGTTCAACTGTATTCTGCCTTCTCACGAAGATGATTCACCATCAGCACACATATATATTTCAGATAATGGGACACCATTATATAAATGTTTTGGGTGTGATAAAGTAAGAACTATCATAGGAATCACTGAGGAATTAGCACATTGTAGAAGAAGTGAAGCGATTGAATTTATTAAGGCTGTCTATGGCTTAGAATTAGTTGAAAGTGATTGGACAAGACAGCAGAAGCAATTAATGATTGACAGTGCAAACTATCTTGATACAGAAGAATTCAAAGAAGAATTTCCAGAATTATCGAAGCTGATTAGGACTAGAAAACATCATATTCAGAAAATGTTGATGCACTTTACACAGTATGTTAATGAGGATTTACATGTTGATGGAAAACCTTTGTTTTTTGGAAGTTATAATACATTGATGCAAGTATGTGAAATTAATCCTATAAATGGAAGAACAAGATTTTCACAATCATTAACACTGTTTACATTATTGAATATGCTGGACAAAGTAACTGTTGAAAAAATACCAGAGAAAGAATTAGCGAAGGCTAGAGCAATAGCTATTAAATATGGACATAAGAAGTTGACAAATTTTATTTCTTTTGAGGAATATGGTGTTAAATCTCTTTCTAATTCAGAAGAAATAGCAAAAGTATTAAAAGAAAATAATGTTACATTAAAAGCCATTAGCCGAGAATATGTATTAAGGACATTTGGTACAGAATTAGCTGATAAAGTATTCCCACAATATAAATTTGAGAATGAACGTGGCACAACTGAAAAATCAGATGATGCTACAACAAAATTAGCTAAGATGGTAGCTAATGCTATTGGTACAGATGGATATATATTAGAAAGTGAGCTAAAAGCAACGCAGAAAATGGAATTACAATGGAAGAAATCTATTCAAGAAATATTAAATGCTTATGGCTTAAAAAGAGTAAGATTAAACAAACAAATAAAAGCTGATTTAGGGATAACTTGTGAAGGTTATCCTTTTGTTATAGCTAAAATAAGCTGAGTAAACGTCGGGAATATTTTGGATTTCTATGGGCAAGGCAACTTTTTTATTACAAATTTTCAAATTTAAAGGAGAAAGATAAAATGGAATTTACAAAACAAGAATGGACACTATTTAGAAGTATGGATACCTTAACACAAAAATCTGGCGTATCAAAAAATGATATTCCTAAGCTGGTTGCCAAAGAATTAACTGATAATGCGTTGGATATTTCAGATAATGTTGATATAGAGTGTGATGGTAATACATTCCGAGTTTGGAATGATGGGGATGGAATTTCTGAGGATAAAATAGCAGAATTATTTTCTATCAATAGACCATTGGTTTCTTCTAAGCTGATTAAATTACCAACACGTGGAGCACTTGGAAATGGTTTAAGAGTTGTGGTTGGTGCAGTCATTGCTACTGGAGGAAAACTTTTTATTTATACCAATGGATATAAGTATGAAATTGAGCCGCAGGCAGATGGAACTTCTGTTACTAAAAACATTGGTGAATTTCAGCACAGTGGAACGATGATTGAAATTTCATTGGGGCAGTATGAAATCAACGATATATGGGCAAGTAATGCTATTTTCTATAACCGAGGTGAGAAATATAAAGGTAAGACTTCAGGATATTGGTATAATTCAGAAAGCTTTTATGAAATAGCTCAAGCCTATGATGGCACAGTATATGACCTGGTTACAGTGTTTGATGGATGTACTGGCACAAAAGCAGGTAAGGTTGCAAAATTATTTGAGAAAAATAGAAAGACTAAGGA
>SAAR01000409.1 GCA_009916335.1 Erysipelotrichia bacterium
CAGTAGCCCTGCTTGCAGAAATAATAATGGGAGCTTGAGCTTCAGCTTGTTTCCCATTTTGTAAAATAATAGTCTCTTTTATCCATTGCATTATTACGATACTTTATATGAATTTTATTTGAATAATCATAGCTTAAATTTGTAATAACATTATGCATAATTCGCATAATTTTTCAACTTTATGATATATCCTTTTTGCGACTGTGATCGCATTATAACTGCTCCTATATTTTTTTTAGCATACTCTTGTGCTTCCTCAGCTGTCGCAAAATCATAATCTTTTTCTGATATATCAAACAATGTTTTTTTCTTTGCTTCCGTTTCCATTATCTCAAATGTAAAGTTATCATCTTGCAAATCTATTCTGATAGTTCCTGATGAAAAATTGCTACTTAATAAAATATGTGAAATCTCTTTTTTGAACTCGCTGTTGATGGCTCTTAATACAGACCTTGCACCCATATTTGGATCAAAGCCAATATCATTGAGTATCCGTTTAGCCTCTTGGGATACATCCACGTGGATATTTTTTTTAAAAAGTTGTGAAGACAAATCTTCTAGGAATTTATCCGTGATATGGATCATCATCTCTTTGGTAAGAGCATTAAACTCAATAATTTCATCAATGCGATTTCGAAATTCTGGTGTTAAAAAATCTATCACGGCAGAACCTTTGTACAGTTTTTGGTTACCAAAGCCAATACCATTTTGCTCACTGGCTCCTAAATTGGATGTCATAATAATAATGGTCTCTGTAAAATCCGCTTTATTACCCTTTGTGTCAGTTAATGTCCCATAATCGAACACTTGCAAAAAGGTATTGAGCACTTTTTTATCTGCTTTTTCAATTTCATCCAACAATAAAACGCACCGTGGATTCTTGATAATGGCATTAGTCAATAGTCCACCTTCTTTATAACCTTCAAGCCCTGCTTGCCCTCCTGTTAGATTGCGTGCAGAGTACTCATCAGCATATTCACTCATATCAAATCGTACAAAGTTCATTTTTAAACACGTGGCCAACTCTTTAGCAAATTCTGTTTTGCCAACACCAGTAGGTCCTGTAAATAAAAAGGATGCAATGGGTTTTGAGCTATCGCCAAGGCCTGCCATACTAATGCTAATCATGTCAATGACAGCATCAACAACATGATTTTGGCCAAAAATTCTGCTTTTTAGATGGCTTTCCAATTGCATAATGCCTTTGTGTGCATTGTGATGTTTTGTTTTCACTCAATTTACCTTTGAACAAAGAAAAGTGCTTTTTATTTAAGATGTCATTTGAGATTATAGAAGTTTATATAGACATATTGTGTCATATAAAGTAGTTTGATATATTTTAGATAAAAGTTGGTGTATCCCCGCTTACAATATAGCGATGAAACCATGTTATAAGCACTTCGTTTTGTAGCTCATCTAAACTAGAATTTCCAATAGCGCTTGCTTGGTAAATTGTTTTATCTGCAACTTCCGCAGCGAATTCAATTTTTCCCTCATAAAAAAAGCCATAAACCGTTGTCTGATTATCGTATATCATTTCAAAATATCCAGAAAGGCAGTTATGAAGATCCTCTGCCCACGTATAAAGTTCTTCTCCACTTTCAGGTAATCTAACATCATACTCCATAATCCGAACACATGCTTTTTCTTGTCCAAACGTGTAGTAAATCTGCTTATTTGAGAGATCGTTATAACGCTTTATTTGTGAACAGCGAACAATTTCATCGTGTATGGCACTTAGTGAGCATTTTGGTTTTTGAAAAAGGCTCTGCAATGCATCTTGTACATAAATAAAATCTCGTAATAAATCTGAGAAATAGTAGCCATCTTCAATCTGCTGTATGACTCTTACGATCTGCTTTTCAGTATAGTATTGTTTTAAGAAGAGAATAAATTGTGTGATATATGGCTCTTCTTGCAAGATAATTTCTTTACGATTCAAGTGATGGCTTAAGAGTTGTACTACGAGATTTGCATCACTGATAGTTGCAATTATCGGATTAATCAAAGTTGTTTTAAAACAAGCATACTCTTTAATTTGATGAAGATAGTTCTCATAGAGCGCTTTTTTAATGGATTTTTCATTTCTATTTTTTAAAATATACAAAAGTGCACTTTCAATCGTTTGATCACTCTTTGGCAACTGACCAACATCTTCCCACAAATGAAAATCTCCCTCTTTAAGCCAAGGATGAGCCCAAAACAAAGAGAGAATATTACGGGTAAGGTGTCTTTTTACTCCCAGAGATGGCACATCAAATAGGTGTTGATTTGTATTGATGTAACAATCAAGATTTTCTTTGAGATCATATAAAAGTCCGTAATTAAAGCTAATACAGTGATCTATTTTTTGAGTAGCATTTTGATACAAAGTAAATGAAAAAAGTTCAATAGGTTCTGATGTAATTTTATTTTTAGTAAAATCAATTACTTTTGGAATAGATATGGCCGTTTGATAGGCAGAAACAATTCTATCTTCATAAGACTTTACATTAAAACTGTATTCTAACGCTATTTTACGGTTTAGAAAGCAAAAATTATCGAATGCATTATGGGCTAAATTTGCATCATAAAAATGAGTGTTTTGACACATAGGGCATTGATAGTCTTCTTGATACGGTGAGCGCACCAAAATTTCTTCATGTCCGCAAGCACAAGAGTAGCCTTCGATCTCATAGTAGGTTTGAACTTGATTATAAAACAGTTGATGTTTCTCATCATCAAGGCTTTTTCTAAGTTTCCATGAAAGCATGTAGTCTAAAGTCTCCTATCGCTACTTAATCCATAAATAGTCTTAATCTCCTCAAAACTCTCTTTGGCTTTTTTGGTGTCTAAAATAATCTTTTTGAAATCTTCATC
>SAAR01000410.1 GCA_009916335.1 Erysipelotrichia bacterium
CGATATTGCACGCATCTACTTTTATATGAGTGAGAAGTATAATATCAATCTTTCAAAGCAAGAAAGACAAATGATGGAAGCATGGGATAAATTAGACCCTGTTGATGAGTGGGAGAAAGAGCGTATTCAGCGTATAAAAAAATATCAATAGGGAAAAACTATGAAAATATTTGTGCTATTAATTCTTTTATTTTTTAGTAGTTTACAATTATTTGCAAAAGATGTTCATGTAAATGGGTACTACAGAAAAAATGGAACATATGTTCAACCCCATTATCGAACATCTCCTAACTCAACAATAAGTGACAACTATTCAACTGTTGGAAATGTCAATCCTTATACCGGAAAAGTAGGAACCGTAGAGCCGTACAATTATTCAAATACAGCAAATAACTCAACGAATACTAAAGCTACTACAGCAGTAGCTGTTAAAAAAAGCTCTACAGGTATTTGCCATCCAAAAGGTGGTACTTATTACGGACAGACTAAGAACTTTACACCTTATAAAAGTATGGATGAGTGTATCAAGAGTGGTGGAAGAGTGCCAAAGAAATAATAAGTTTATACGAGACACTAGATTTTATAAATTTTCTAACAAAGGACTAGTATGAAAAAAATTTTTATTTTTGTTTGGTTAACTTCATCAATTCTACTTAGTAACGATTGTATACAAGCCAATTTAATATCTCCAACACCTTTTATGGGGAATAACGGTGAGATTTTCAAGCTAGATAATGGTGTTTTAGGTGAAGTCAAATTTGAATATGAATATATGTATGAATATTATCCAAATGTTATCATTTGCCCTTCGCAAAATAAACTAATTATTAATAGTAAAAGCCTTAGAATTAGTATAATTAATATGCCAACAAATATAAAAAACAATACTAATAAACAAAATTCTTCTAATATCATTGAAACATTTATCGATGGTGATTTTAACGGTTGGGAAGGTAATACTATTGTTAAATTACAGAATGGTCAAATATGGCAACAAAGTAGCTATATATACTACTACCATTATTCATATAATTCTAAAGTAATGATTATTAAAACAGGTTCTTTATATAAAATGCAAATAGATGGAGTACCACAATCTGCTTATGTAATACGCTTAAAATAAGTTAATTTTAAATTGTTGGCAAAACTTTGTTCTACAGAAAAAATTAACAAAAGTGCCACCCAAAGTGTCACCCAACCAAAGCTTAAAGACTTAAATTGGTGGATAATTTGATTTAAACATCGTATTTTAGGGGTTTAGAAGTGGTGTCAAGAGAGGGACTCGAACCCTCGACCTCCGGCTTATGAGACAAGTTTTTTTTCATTCCTGAAAGCTATTTATGCATTCCAATTGCCCTATTTTAGGGATTCTATCTTTCTTTATATTTCTTATAATGCTATAATAGTTCTTAAAAAAGTGGGACCCAAAAGTGGGACCCACCATGATAAGGTTTTTAATGGCTATCAATAAAGATGGATTTACTGAAAAAGTTGATATTGGATTAAAAGCGAACAAATCTTATACGCAATTCTATGCTCGATTCAAAATTGAAACAAAAGAATATTCAAAACTTTTTGATTATTCTGATAAGAACTGGGATAAACGAACAAGAGTTACTAAAGCTAAATCTGACACTTTAACTTTTAAAGAACTTTCAAAAACAAAACACTTTTCACTAACTACCAATTTTGATGAAACAGCTACGCTAGATCAAATAGCTGAAGCCTACTTTACCAATGAATGTGGAAAAACGCAATGGACGCATGAAAAACAAGATGCTTATAGACTTTACTTAACAAAGCCTCTTGGTAAAAAGAAGATTAAAGATATTCGTTTGCATGATATCAATCTTGTCAGAACAGCGATGGAGCAAAAAGGATACACCAAACAGACCGTTAATGGATGTAGCCCTAGAACTATCAAAAAAATTCTCCTTCAAACATTAAAACCAATTATGCAATATGCCTATGATAACAAAGTTATTAATAGCATCCCAAAAATAGAACTATCCAAACATCATTCAAAACTAAATAAAGCTAAAAAGAAAAAAGTAGTTGATGCGGGAATAAAGCTTGCTACCCTCTATAAGGCTATAATGCATCTTTACTACGACAATCCTATCTATAGAGCATTATTTTTATTTGCACTCTACGGAAGAAGATGGGGCGAAATTAAAACACTAGAATGGAGAGATGTTAATTTTTCAAAGAATATCTATACGATTAGAGCCGAAAATAATAAAATCAATGAAGAACAAATTTTTGAACTACCACAACCAATTGAAGAAGCTTTGTCACAAATACTTGACAATAAAAAAGGACTTGTTTTTAAATCACCAATTACGGGAGGAATTCTTGTAACACCTAAAAAACAACTCACGAAAATAAAAGAATTAGCCGATATTCCAGAACTTACAATGCACTATTTTAGGCATATCTTAGTGAGTGCTATGGGTGAAGTTGGTACTGCTGCGACTATTTTATCTGCATCTTTAGGACATACGAATCTTAATACAGTTCATCAGTTTTATTTGAGTGCAAATCATGAAAAAGCATCTCAAATCACTAATCAAACTATTCACGCAATAACGCAACCTAGCAAATAGATCGCTTTTATACTTTATCAAATGACAAAAATTTTAATTTATATCCAAGTACCTTGACTTCGTATACAACTAAGTATTATAATAACTCAAATTATTACAACACAGGTTATTATAATGAAATTTTACAATCGAGATTCAGAACTAGCTCTTTTAAAAAAAGCCGATGCATTAAAAAATGAACACTCTGTTATGACCATACTCATTGGAAGAAGACGCATAGGTAAAACAACCTTAGCGCTTCA
>SAAR01000411.1 GCA_009916335.1 Erysipelotrichia bacterium
CAAATAAATCAATCTGCAACAGCGATTACATCTAATGTTCAAACTTGGACAAATAACAGGCTTACATCGTATAGTACAACTCAACAAACTACTGATAGTATCACGAATGCAGTAGCTAATAAAGCTGATAAGTCTCAAATCACTCAGTTGGCTAATCAGATTACAAGTGTTATAACGGATGTCAGTGCTATCCAAGTTGGCGGACAAAACTTGCTTTTAGGCACTGCAACTGCAAAGACCAGCACAATTACTCAAACTAATAGTTTTACAACAGCCGATCCGTATGACTTTTCGGTGAGTAAGTTCTCAGCTTTTAATTTTGAGGTTGATGATTACATTACATTGAGTTTTGATTGGGAAACTACCTCTACAACTGGAAGCGTAAGACCCGAAATTAATTCAACACCGTATGGTTTTGGTACGGTTATTTCGGCGAAGGGGACAAACGGTGCAACCTCAATTGATAAAACAATCACCGCGAGTGAGCAAAGAGGGCATATCGAAATTGTCTTTAAAGTTTCGAGTACTTCAAAAGTTTCAGAAGCATCAAAACTTAGACTACGCTTTGATAATCATCAACTAAACTCAACTTTTACGATTAAAAATGCCAAGTTGGAAAAAGGAAACAAGGCAACAGATTGGTGTATAGCACCACAAGAGGTTGCAAATCAATCTCAGATTACTCAGCTAGCTACAGATATTAATATGAGAGTTTCCAAAGGCGATGTTACAAGTCAAATAAATATTGAAGCTGGGCGGACGCTGATCGATACTAAGCAATTGTTATTGAATGCTGATACCGTTAAATTTTCGGGGAGTGCGTTTATACCAGATGCAATGATTCAATCAATTACTGCCGATAAAATTACAGCAGGCACGATTAATGCGGCGAATGTGAATGTAATCAATTTAAATGCTGCAAATATTACAACAGGTACATTAACTGGCGCTAATCTATCTATGAATCTGAATACTGGTGAAGTGCTTTTTCAAAAAGGTATTATTAAGAAAACTAATGGTAGTTTCGTTATTGATATTACTAATGGTGAGATTTCAAGCGATGACCTGAATGGTGGGTTTTCGTTAAAAAGCGGGGCTTTAAAACTTAGAAGAAAAGCAGACAATGCAGAATATGGTTCTATTAATTATGGTCTTGATAATAACGGAGAATTTAACTTAGGATTAACAATTGTTGGCAACGAGGGTTATATGTTTAAAACCCAAAATTATACTTCATCTTTTGCTGGAACTCGAGCAATTATTGGTAGCGGTATTAAATCTAACATAACTTCTAATTTAATTAAGATATGTTTAGAATCACAGAATGGCATTTCGTTGTATGGAGGAAAAACTTTTGATTCATCAACTACATGTATAGTACCTTACTTTTCAGTTGGTGAGATTTCATCTGATATTACGGGTACCGCTCAAAATATAAAGTTTTATTCAAGAGGCAGCAGTAGCACTATGACTTCAGTTCAAATGAGTCCTGAACAAATAGAAATTGGTGCAAAAACAACATATATTTGGGGTAATTTCAATGCTGTTGGCTCTAAAAATGCCATTCATGTTACTCGTGATGGTGTAAGAGCTACCCCAGCTTATGAGCTTGCTGAGTCATATTTGGGCGACATTGGTGGCAATTACACAAGAGAAAATTGCGAAGTATGGGTTAATATTGATGAGCTGTTCAGTGACACGGTTAATACAGATATTGCTTATCATGTTTTCTTGCAATCCTATGATGATGCTCATTTTTGGGTAGAAGATTTTAAATCTGATAAATTCTTAGTCAAATCAAACAAGCCTATGTCAAGATTTGCTTGGGAAATTAAAGCTAAACGCAGAGGGTATGAAAATGAAAGATTAGTTATACAAGAAGGGGTTGATAATGACCTTTTAAACAAAGAACACGATGAAGGGGCATTTTAATAAAGAAAGTGATCTAAAATGAATAAACAAATTGATGCAGAAAAATTAATAAATATATTGATTACAAAAATTGCAGAACTTGAATTAGAAAATGCAAAACTGAAAGTATTGATTGATACTGAATCTGAAGAACAAAAGGGGGGACCTGAGTGAGATGCTAAATTTACTATAAACAATTGAAATAATAGACGCTAACTTACAGTATATTTTTTTATAAAAAAAGGAGATTTAACGATGGCATTAAAAACACAACAGACAGTAACACTTACAGGTACCTCAGAAATTAACGGGGTTCAAATTGCATATTTCAACGCTTCCATTCCGCAAGGTGTTGGTAATTCTACAATCAGTAGAAACATCACTAACCAAGACCTTTACGATGCAAATCGAACAGAAGTACGTGCTGATGAAGCCGAGTTTCAATCAAAAGTATATGATATTGAAGACAATTTGTTAGCCTAGTAGAAAAGGGGAAACATGGAAAAATATTTTAACACAGCTTCGATGCTGTTTGGTTTAGTTGGTGGTGTAATTACTGGAACATTAGGAGGCTTGGACGTGCTGACACACGCAATTATGGTATTGGTCATAGTTGATTACTTGACAGGACTTGGCAAGGCGTTTGTTAAAAAGGAAGTGTCTAGCGCAGTAGGTTTCAAAGGGATTTTTAAGAAAATTTTGATTTTCGTTGTAATTGCAGTATCTGTAGAGATGCAGAAAATTATCGGAGATGGTATCCCGTTGCGTGAGATAGTCATCATGTTCTATATTGCAAATGAAGGGATTTCATTCATTGAAAATGTGAGCGAATTCTTGCCGTTACCTCAAAAAATGAAAGACATTTTCATTCAGATCAGAGAAAAGGACGTGAACAAATGAAAAAACTTAAAAAAGCAGTAGCAGTCTTAGCCAT
>SAAR01000412.1 GCA_009916335.1 Erysipelotrichia bacterium
CTTCTGGAGTAATCCCATATTTCATGGTATTAATATTTTCAATATCAAGAAGTATATTAATAGCCTTTTGTGGCAACTCTACAACTCTCTCTGAGCTTTCATTCTTTGTAGAGGTCTTAACTGCATCTTGCATTCTTGACAGGGTATAATCGAGAGTACCTTCTATGCTAATAGACTTTCCAGTGAAGTTTTTCCATTGGATCGCTTGAAGTTCACCATATCTTAGCCCAGTTAAAGCTAAAAACTCAGCTATCATTGCGTGCAATTGGCATCTAGGATTGGCATATAAAGCCTCTAACAATAGATGCAACTCATCCTTCTCTAAGTATTTGTCATTCAGTTTCTTTCTCTGTTGCCTTTCAATTTCACGTTTTGGTATTACCATAGTTTTGGTAACTGGGTTTGTTTCTAAATATCCCTTGTCAACTGCGAAGGAGAAAATGGCTGACAAAGTTGTCCTAGTTTGTTTTGTATAATTTAAAGAATAAGTTCCGAAGGTATACATAGTATCTACTATCTTCATGATGAGAGATGCATCTACCCTATCTATCAGTGTTTCCTTGGTAATGACTGGCAAAATATGCTTATCAACCATGAACGGAACTTTAATCCAACTCGTTCGTTTGTTTTGAATTTTATAATATCTGAACCACTCCTCATATAACTCACCAAATGTTTTTTTATTATTAGAGTAGTTGATTTTAGTCAAATTTTTTATTTTCTCTGAAAGTATAGCACTGCCCTTGTTGATAGCTTGAGGGGTATTTCTTTCAATCACTAGTGAAGCGATTTTTGTTTTTCCTGTATAGGGATCAGTGTAACGTTCCCTAATAATATATTTTCCATTCTTTTTTTGAGCTGACCACATTGTTTTTACACCTCTCTTTTGCTAAAATGGGTATAGTAAAACCTACTGTATTCCAGTATCGTTTACTATATTTTTCTCGGCGTTACTCACAATCTTTTTGCGGAGGGAGTGGGTGACGTTTTTTTTATTTATCTAAATTTATCAATTGAGCATAATTCAATTTGTATATCTCATTTTGTAAGCCTTTTGTTTCTGCGACATTAGCAAAGTGTTTTACTAAAAGTTGGATTCCTTTATACTGAAGAAGTACATAACCACTGCCGATTATCAGAATAGAGAAAGCAATACTCCATTTTAAACCATCAACATGCTCATTCTTAGCCTCCATGATGTCAGAGTATTCCACATCATCAACATCGTCACTAGCGCTGTAATAATCGCTCTTTAGTGCAATTTTTGCAGCTTCATAATCACTTATTTCATTTTTAGCAGTAGCCACTACCAGAAAACCAATGATTATAATGCTAATACTAAAAATAGTATAAATCACATTAAACTTATCCCAAAATCTCACAAGTTTTTTTGATTCTTCATCAATAAATTCAATACTCTCCACAATAAAATCTCCTCCAGCTTTTAACGTGAATCCTATCTGCACGATCTTCATATTTATGCTACACCCAATAATTTACAAAATTCTTTCTTGGCTAGATCATAGAGACCGTGATCAAGATGGTATGAATCAAGGAAGCTATAGAGGTTAATTGATTCAAGCTCATTACAACTACTAATATAGTCAAGTGCATATTCGTGTAAATGGCTTTTTTCTATGTCTGCTGAAATATCATCATCATAGATTTCTGTTATAGCCTCAATCATTTCTGAGTACTCTCTGCTAACTATTGTGTATGCCAGATCAAAAGGACTTTCTGTCAAATCAGCAAAGAAACTAAAGTAGCTATAATTACCGCCGTTTTGTTCAAACACTTGCCATAACATCAGTATTGCTTCACGATTAGCACGTATCTCATGAACACTCAGTGCATCATAGTCATTAGTTCTATGACAATCCTTGTTGATGATGTGGCTCAACTCATGAGCCAGTTTAAATGGTGTAATAGTAGTAGGGTTATATATCAGAACTTTCTTATTGATATTGACAACAGCTGAAAGTGGAAATAAATTGTGGTCAACTACGTCAAATCCTTGTTTTTCAATCTCACTGATGAGGAAATATATAAGATCCTGTTTATCCATATAAAATTCCTCATTAATCTTCTAAACGTTTGCCGAGAATCAATTTCATGGCTGTTTTTACTTCGTCAGTAAGGGGCTTACCATCAAATGATACCCACTCATCCCAGTTTACTTTGCTGTCGTCAACTAAGTCTGCGAGATCAACGGGTTCTTTAATTGAGGTTAACTCTTCACGTCCGAGCAGGTAATCTACAGACACGTGAAAGTAGTCAGCTACTTTTGCTAAATCATCTGCCTTGGGTTTTGTCTTTTTCCAACCATAGATAGCATTCTCACTGAGACCTATATCTAATGCCACTGTTTTAATGCTTTTTCCTTGTTTCTTAGCTAAAGATTTTATATTGTTGAATGCAAGCATATAATCCTTTCCTGTATAAAAGTATGAATTTTCATAATTAACTCTTGACAAAAAGTATTAAATCTCGTATAATAAGTTTTGTAAGATAAGTTAGTCTTTCGGTTAGCAAATAGACCTATAAAAAGCACATTGAACGTCCCGCCAAGAATGTTTATTAAGCTTTATTTAGGTGTTTTAACTATGCTTTTATTGTACGAAAATTAATACTTTAAGTCAATAGAAAATACGAAATTGTAACTTTTTCTTATACAAAATCTTAACTCAATAATATAGCTATCTCTAGGGCGTGATAATGACTACCCAACATGAGAGGTCAAGAGGTTGGCAATAGCCATAAAAGTGCCCTCGCTTAGTTGAGTTGAGAAATAAAAAAAGCCCGCATGGGCTAGAAAGGAGGCATAATATGCCAGTAGATGA
>SAAR01000413.1 GCA_009916335.1 Erysipelotrichia bacterium
GCTTCTAGAGACAATATGCTTTCCATTGGGGGTGATCGCTACGGAATTGACCTTGTCTGCATGCCCCTCAAAACTTCGTATCTCTTTACCACTTTGGATGTCCCAGAGTTTGATGGTTTCATCTTTACTCCCAGAGACGATATACTTTCCATCGGGGGTGATGGCGATGAAATAGACAGAGTCTGTATGTCCTTCAAAACTTCGTATCTCCTTACCACTGTGGATATTCCAGAGTTTGATGGTTTTATAACTTCCAGAGACGATATACTTTCCATCGGGGGTGATTGCTACGGAAGTGACAGAGTCTGTATGCCCCTTAAAGCTTCGTATCTCTTTACCGCTGCGGAGTTCCCAGAGTTTGATAGTGTCATCATCACTTCCAGAAACGATATGCTTTCCATCATGGGTGATGGCAACGGAATTAACATCGTCTGTGTGTCCCTCAAAGCTTCGCAACTCTTCACCACTGTTTATATCCCATAGTTTGATGGTGTTATCGTCACTTCCAGAGACGATATGCTTTCCATCGGGTGTGATGGCTACGCAATTGATATATCTTGTGTGCCCCTCAAAGCTTCGTATTACTTTACCACTTTGGATATCCCAGAGTTTGATGGTTTTATCATCGAATGATGAAGATAAAAAATTTCTCCCATCGGGGGTGATGGCTATGAATTCAAGACTGTCTCTGAACATGATAGGGCCTGAATGCCCAATAGATGGAGAGAACCTAAAGTTTTCAAAGCTTTCTATCAAATCTTTATTGGGACGATTGGCTAAGAGCTTATTGGTAATGTCGATAAGACTTTTTGACTTCAACAGGGCTAATTTTGCGTTTTGATTGGTGGTGGTGAGTTGATTGTTCATTTTCTTCTCTTATTTAATTTTTTTATTTTACTACAAAATATATCCACATTCTGTCCAAACTCTATTTTCAATACAAAAATCCAAAGAGCCAGAGTGGTATTTTATTGCCACTTCCTATCTCGATGTTACCCTTTGGGGCTACGGTTAAGCTTTTTTCATCCAATATAGATAAACTTGCACCTTCTTTTTTTAAGGCACATTGATCTTAAAATTATTTTGTAACATTATCTTCAACATCTAATTCAATTGTCAATTCGTTGTTTTCATTGTTTTTTTTATCAACTTTTACAGCAACCCAACTTTTTAGGCTTTTTGCCGCGCTGTATAGTGGATCAATATTGATTTTGCTTTCTTTGTTGATATAAAATACTATTTTATTTGTAGTTGTGCATAAGCAAATATTTCTCATAATATCTTCACGGCTAAAACAATCCTTATATATTTTTAATGGCTCAAGTGTATCTACAATGGCAAAAAGTGTTGCTAAAGGTTCTGAAGCAAAAGATAATTTTTTTATGTGACCATCTTCCCCATTAATAATCAATTTTTCCAAACCATTATTGCAATACTTCTCTTTATCTTTATCTGCTCTCCATATATTGTGCGTAGCTATCATGACAGAAATACAATGATAAAATTCTTCTAGATCTTTTCCCCAGTAAAGCCCATCAGGATCAACACTTTTTGCTTTATCTTTTCGAATTTTAATCAATGCATCATAAAGCAAAAGTCCAGCGGCAATACCATGATCTATCTTTGATTCATTTTTATAACCAAGCTGTGCATTTTTTCTAACTTGATAATATGAAGAAATGCAACTAAAAAGTATTTTTGTAGCGGGCTCTCTTATTTTAGTTTTAGCCTTCAGCAGATTATATTTAATTTCAAAGTAATCAATAAAACTATTGATATCACTGGTTATTTTTTCACTCATATCAATATTGTTAGTAGAGCAATTTTCAATATAATAGGCTTTGTCATGCGTCAAACTAGTTAAAAACCAAATAAAATAAAACTCATCATTACTGTCTTCTCTATAAAATCTTATTTTGTCTTTTAACTTTAGATTTTTATACAAAATACATCCCAAAAAAAAGACACTATTTGTATGCGCCTCTCGTTTTAAATAGTCACAGTTAGGTATTTTTTGAAATTCAAAATATTGTTCAATTTCTATTTTTCCAGATATTTTTAGATATTCTTCTATAAATTTAGAGTGCTCATTTTCATCGTCCCAATTGCCTATAATATTTAATTTTTGTTCCCCATTTCTTTTGTGGTAGTAGTCCCATTCTTCTTGATTTAATGCTTGAATATGGTCATATAAACTTTTCATATTTTCTACTTTTCTTGGTTTGGTATCATTTTAGCAATATCTCTTTTTTCTTAGCTTTATAGATAGGATGGCTTATATCCACCACTTCAGAAAAACCTTTGCTATCATCCACAAAACAAAAGTATTTATAAGCCCCATCAGAACAGTTGTATTCCCCATTTGGTTTCCATGCAAGCCATTCATTATCATCAAAAGAAACAAATATTGCGTGTAAGGTTCCAGCTTTTACATCCCAGAGTTTGATTGTGCCATCCTGCCCACCAGATACTATTAATTTTATGTCAGGGCTGAAGGATACAGAATTGACAGAAGCCATAAGTCTCTCAAAGCTTCTCAACTCTTTACCACTTTTAGCATCCCATAGTTTTAGGTATTTATCTCGATTTCCGTAGAAATCAGAACATCCAGAAACGATAAATTTTCCATCGGAACTAAAAGATACAGAATTTACACGACTTAAATACCCATTAAATTTTTGTATCTGTTTGCCACTTTTAAGATCCCATAAGGAGATGGCTGTTTTCTGACTTCCAGAAACAATAAACTTTCCATCTGGGCTAAAGGCTATAGAAAAGACACAATTTGAATGCCCTTCAAAGCTTTGCATCTCTTTACCGCTTTCAACATCCCATAG
>SAAR01000414.1 GCA_009916335.1 Erysipelotrichia bacterium
TCTTCAAATTTTTCATGCAACGTAAAGAAATTGGCTCCTTTTACATACCAGTGATATTGGTGCAGTTTCACATGTAATGTATGCATGTTGCCTAAAAGATGATCCGCAATGGCCGCTGCATTAATTTTCGTATGATGAACATGTTCCTTGTGTTCTTGTTCTTCTTGCAATCTTTCTTGGGGTGTTCTTTCTTGAGTAGCTTTATTTTCAGTCATGATTTATTCCTCCTATAATTTTGGTTTGTTTAAAATAGCTTTCTTTGATTCCTCCTTTTTCTTTACTGAATTTAGTATAGGATAGATTTCCGTTAAAAAAATTGACGCTCATCAAGAAAAGTATTTCTTAATAGACGCCAGGCTTCTCTATTAAAATAAGTTCTTTGAAGTTTATTTCTTTTTATTGGGTTTATTTCAAAGCTTACAGATTATAAATCTCTTTCTTAGAATAGACTCTATACATCAGTACTTAATTGCAGTTTTCTCTTATTACGTGTCAAAGTACTTTTGCTGATGCCAGTCATTTTTTCTACCTCTTTATAGGAATGACTCTCCAATAGATTCATGGCCAGATTGATTTGTTGCTGGCTGAATTTTTTCGGTCGCCCTTCCCGGAAGTCGGGTTTCTGTTTAGCCAACTCTTTCCCCTCTTGTGTACGTTCTACAATCAAATCACGTTCAAAATCCGCAAAAGCACTGAAAATTGTGAAGATCAATCTTCCAGTGGACTTATTTTCAATAATTCCTAAATTTAGCACATTGATCCGCACACCCTTCTCAAATAAGAGCTTGATTGTGTTCAATGCGTCTTGCGTGCTGCGAGCGAAGCGGTCCAGCTTCGTCACAACCAAAGTATCCCCTGTCTCAATTTCCTGAAGGAGTTTTTGGAATTCGGGACGATCACTTTTTGTTCCGGTAATTTTTTCGAAGTAAACCCGGTCGCAGCGTTCCTCCTCGAGTTGACGCAGCTGTCCTTCCAGATCTTGTTGGCGAGTACTCACCCGTGCATAGCCATATTTCATCTTTTTTCACCCTCTCTTTTGAACATAAGTTATGACACCTTTGTATCCCTTGATTTTACTAGAGCAAGAAAGCATAGTCAATACTCTTGAGTTATGGTTATGGCTGTCAAACTTATGCACCCAGACAAAATAAAAAACTGATTATGAGGCGCGTAATCAGTTTTTTATTTGTATTAAATTTAATTTAATACCTTCTATATTATATGGTTATTTTTAATTAACATGCTGTACTTAATTTTACTGGTTCATTTATAAATATTTCAACTTTAGCACGCAGAACTCCACCTACATGAGCATTTGAATGCGGGATTACATTAGGACGTCATTGCAATTGTTTCTTTTAAGATATGGTAGAGGGTAAAGTAAGAACCAACTGTTATTTTGTAATAAAATAACAATCTGTTCTTATATCAAGAATGTCAATAAATGTATTGTAGTCAACTTTGTTGTTAATACCTATCTTAAAAGTCCCTTCAGAAGAATAATTTATATCTAGATGATTTAACGGATGTAGTTTGCCATTTTCACGTTTCTCATCATAGTCATACCTTAAATACCCAGCTTCAAACGTAAGTAACATCTTAAATATTTTCCATATTATATCTTTATTATGGTTTGTATCAAAACAATCAATTACTTGTATTAACTCAGAATCAAGGTCAAGAATATCTCCTTTACCATCATCTTGATAAAACATTTCTTCGTGTGCTGAACGCAAAATAGTGAGATTTAATGCGTCTAACTCTAAATCACTTACAGGGTCATAGATAATCGGGTTTCTTTCCCCTTCTTTAATTTCAATATTAAAAGGGAAATTAAAAGAATAAACTTTATCTTCGATTACAAAGAATAATCTTTTCATCTTATCTACTCTTAACACTACATAGTTATTAGTTGGATTTTCTAAAATATCACCATATGTGAGTAAAGTAATCGCTTCGAACATCAACGTAATAATATGATTTTTATTCCTTATTGGTTTAGATGCTAATTCTACAAATCGTGTAGTCATATTTACCGCAATTTTTTTCATATACTCACCTAAATTATTTCAAGGTTTTTACTTATTACTGCATAGATTTTATCCACATCTACGCTATCTGATAACATAACATTAACAACCCTATGAATTTGTTCTTTAATTTTACGGTCCTTAATATTAAATGACTGTTGTAAAATTTCCTCTACTATCTCAAACTGAGATTTATTTATATTTGCTTCCAGCATTAGCTTAGTTTTATCCATTATTTCATTAGGAAGTGGCTTTTTAACTCTAAGTTGCCCCGTTTCATTTATTTCTTGAGCTCCACTTTTTATTTCCAAGTTAATGTCGCCATTTTTCTCTGAAAGTATTAAATAACTAGTGATAAACGATCTGGTAAGCATCATATATAAGGAATTTCTAATAGTTGTATTACTATCTAATGCAGATGTTGTTAAACATACAATAAAAGGGAATTCCAGACCCTTTATGTTATTACGGTTACTTATAAACAAAGCGTTATCTGTTTTATTTTTAACTTCATATCCTTTAATCGCTGTCCATCCAAAGATCTGATCAATTTTAATAATTAATTGCTCTGCTAGATTGTAGTTGGATTTACTGTCTTCAAGAAATACTATACCGATATCACCCGGTTCAACAGTAGGATTTTTTTCACGAATATCTTTTATAGCGCCCAAAACCTTTTCTAAGTATTGATCATTTTCAGCAAATTCTAGCCTAAGTCCTGTGATTTTTTCTTCTATATTTTCAAACCGCCTTAACGGTTCTCTCGATAAACTATAATATTCTCCTTCTTTTTCTAT
>SAAR01000415.1 GCA_009916335.1 Erysipelotrichia bacterium
ATGTAACTCAAAATATTTCCCAATAAAAGTCCAAAAGAGCTAGCAAAGGTTATTCCACAGAGAAGCTGGGTAAATGAATTAGTTGTTGAGGCTATCACTTTGTTTGTCGATAGACTAGTAAAGTTTTTTTCCCTAATCAAAAGATAATTGTACACCTGATACAAACCTGTAATAAAAATAGAAATAGGCAAAAAATAGAGCCAAAACGATATGGTTTTATCCTCAAATAAATTCGTAAGAGCTTGATTGAAAAAGAAAACAATACAAAAACTAAACAAAGCAACAAAGGATATTAACATCATAATAAGTTTTACGATAGATTTTACATCTTCATTTTCTTTAGGAAGCATTATAGCCATCTCATATCGACCTGTTGCAACTGCTGAGACTATCGAAGTAATTGACATATACAGCGCAAACACACCAAAATCTTCAGGCGTATAAATGCGCGTCAGTATCGGGCTAATGGCAATGGGAATAGCTTGTGCAATGGTAGTGCCCGTCATAAGGGTCACAACATTGCGACTGAACTCCGAATGGGGCTTAAATCTATTAAACAATTATAAACTTTCGCAAATATATTGAATTTCCTCATCAGTGACATAAGGGTTCATCGGCAAACTCATAATCTCTTCTGAAACTCTTTCAGAAATTGGAAAATCACCTTGTTTATATCCAAGATAATTAAAGCACTCTTGCAAATGTAATGGCATAGGGTAATGTACTGCTGTTGGAATTCCTGCTAGTTTTAGTTTTTCTTGTACTTTATTTCGATCTTTTACTCTAATGGAGTATTGAGCCCAAGCTGATGTAGCTTTTTTATCTACATAGGGGAGGATCAAGTCTGATTTTTTTTCTAAAGCTTTTGTATATTTACTTGCTACTGCTTGTCTAAGTGCCAAATCTTTTTTGTAGTATTTTAGTTTTACATGTAAAACGGCTGCTTGAATGGTATCGAGTCGTCCACCCATGCCTATGTATTGATGATAATATCTTTTAGATTGCCCATGGAGTCTTAAAGATTTCATTTTATTCGCTAGTTTTTCATCATTGCTAAAGACAGCTCCACCATCGCCATAACATCCTAGTGGTTTAGCAGGGAAGAATGAAGTGGTTGAAATATTTCCTAAAGCTGAATCAGTGATGCCATTGTAAGTTGAACCAAAGCTTTGAGCACCATCTATGATTACTTTTAAATTGTGTTTTTTTGCTATCTTTGTTATCTCATCCATAGCTGCGGGTTGCCCATACAGAGATACAGGAAGGATGGCTTTTGTTTTTGAGGTGATTTTTTCTTCTATTTTAGCTGGGTCAATAGTGTAAGTTTTTTCATCTATATCTACAAATACAGATGTTGCGCCTAAAAATGCTATTGTCTCAGCAGTGGCGATAAACGTAAATGGAGTGGTTATCACTTCATCGCCTGGTTTTATATCAAGTGCCATCATCGCAAGAAGTAAGGCATCTGTACCATTGCTACACGTTATCGCATATTTTGCACCTGTAAACTCTTCTAAACTTTTCTCAAGCTCTTGCACTTCATGTCCCATAATGAAATTACAGTTTCGTGCCACTTTTAAAATGGCTTCTTCTATTTCATCTTTATACAATTCATGTTGGTATTGTAAGTTTGCAAAATCTATCTTCATTTATCCCTCTATCACCACAAGATTGTCATTTTCTATTTTGTATTGACTGTTATCAAAGCTATCAATAGCAATATGATTTGCATCAAATTCAAGTGTATTTCCAGCTCTACTTACCCAACCAATTTGCATTGCAGGAACGCCTACCATAAGGGCATAAGGTTTAACATCTTTATTGACGACTGTTCCACTTCCAATAAGTGCATATTCACCAATAGTGACACCACATACAATAGTCGCATTCGCTCCAATAGAACACCCTTTTTTCAAAAGGGTTTTTTTGAACTCTTCACGTCTCACAATAAATGCCCTTGGATTAATGACGTTTGTAAAGACCATCGAAGGTCCTAAAAATACATCATCTTCTACTTCAACACCCTCATAAATAGAGATGTTATTTTGAACTTTGACACCATTGCCTATCGTTACTTTGGGTCCAACTACACAGTTTTGTCCAAATGAACAATTTTTTCCAATTATTGAACCACTTAATATATGTGAAAAATGCCATATTTTCGTGTTATCCCCTATGGTTACATTCTCATCTACATAAGATGATTCATGTGCAAAATATGAAGCCATCTTTTTATCCCAATATTTTTTTACAAAAGGGATGATACTCACCAGCAAGCCCAAGAGGTGTTAGTTTTCTAATTTGAGAAACAATATTGATAGAATTTCTGGCTTCTTCAAGACCAAATCCTTTTCCATTTAATATATGCTGATATGACTTTGTATGTAAGTCTGTGAACCCTTCTGAAAATTCAAACTCTTCACCATCTACCGTGATGCTTCGAAAGGTTGTTTTCCCTGTTGCTTTTATATTTTCAGGGATATAGTCATAATTCACAGATAAAAACCATCTTACATTTGCATTTTTTAGTTTCATAAAACCTGCATTGGCATCTGCTTGTTTTAGATGAACTAAATTCTCTTCAACAGGTCCAAAAATCCAAGATAGCATATCAAAGAAATGAACACCTATGTTGGAAGCTATTCCACCACTTTTGGCTTCATCTCCTTTCCAAGAAACAAAATACCATTTACCACGACTTGTGAGGTAGGTTAAATCTATATCGTATACTTTATTTGGGTTTTGCTCCAACTCTTTGGCAATCTTGTTTTTAAGAGCAATAATAGAATCATGAAGCCTTAACTGTAAAATAGTGTAAACTTTT
>SAAR01000416.1 GCA_009916335.1 Erysipelotrichia bacterium
GTCAAAAATATACAGCTGATTCAAGTCTAAAGGACGTTCGTCATATCAAGCGAGTCTCAATCTCAGAAGTTGTGCGTGCGACATTGGTTTCCTGTTTGATATTTTTGATAGCACATTCACACTACGTTGATCTCTGAGAATGAGACGGTTTCTTTGGGCTGGTGATGTGGGCGGTGTTAATGGAAGAACTGGCTGTTGTTGATTGAAAAGTGTATTCACGGCTGTTGCATATTCAGACCACTTTCTGTTTTCTTGAATGAGACGTTCTCTCTCAGCAAGGAGTCTTTGTTTCTCAATCTGTTGGGAATCATCTGGAGACTCAATCTTATCAATATGTAAGTACACTCCATCGTTTTGAGTTCTTTCGACACTTTTTGCAATTGATTGTTTCGTCAAATCTTGGTTTGTGGGTTTCACTGGATCCGCTGTAGTTGATGGTTTACCGTATGGAGCCTTAGTGATGACGTCTGGATTGATATTTTTCTGAACTAGATTTGGTGGAAGTGTTCTCGCAACTGTTCGTTCGGTTGCTAATCGAATACGTTGTTGTTCCTGATATGATTTCGCAAGTTTTTCTATCTCCGTTTTTTGACCGATCTATTTCTAATAAATTAAATTCAGTTCTAAACATATATTTGGTTCTTAATGTCTTAAATATATTCTTATGAATTGTACGAGTTAAAGGATCATTTTTTAACACATTATAAATAAGCTTTTGGTCAATTTCAAATTTGCTACAAGTATCAACTAATAATAGTTTTATCTTTTCTTCAAGGAATAGCACCCACTTCAAAACTACTTCTTTTAATATCTTATCTTTATGAATTACTTCTTTTAAAACATCACTATCATCAATCTTATAAAAATTTTTATAAATAAACTCATGATAATTAACAATGTCGTTGCGATATATACGAGTAGATTTTATTAATCGAGGATTTTTATCTGTTATCTGCTTAATATTGGTGGCAAGATACATTCTTTCTCCTCTTATTTGTGTTGTTTCAAGATCAAATTTAACTTCATCTGTAAATTTTAATTTACTTTTTTGTTTCATATCTGGAAAGATGAAAAACAAAACGTTTACTGAATGATCATCAACTTCACAATTAATTATTCCATGATTTTTATAGACAGCCTTTATCTTTCCAGTATGCATAATAACCTCTCGTTATAATTATATTTTGACTTAATGTCAAAGCCTATTTTAGTGTAAAACGGGATAAAAAGATAGTGGAACAGTAAATATAAATGATTCTAAAGAAAAATATGTATACCCTATTGAACACAAAACGATACTTGACTTAACGTCATTTAAAAAGAATTTAATCATGTCACTTGTTGGGTTAATTTCCGTACCATGTATTTTTGATCGCATCAATATCTAGATCTATCCATTTTTGTTTCCAAACCTCAAAATAAGGAATATCATTTGAGGATGGAGCTAAGTCGCATTTATCAATCTGTACAACTGACGGTATTGTTATTGCATCACCTATAAGAAGACATTCCCCAGCTCTTAGTGATGGTATTTTATCAATTAGACTACCTAGAGTATCCGGTAAAAGTCTCTTAACATAATTTTGGTCATTAGGATTAGTTAATCTCAAAGCTATAAAATTACTGCATTGAGAAAAAATTGTTTCAGATATTTCAGAAGGTCTCTGACTTGCTAGAAGCAAAGAAATTCCATATTTTCTTCCTTCCTTTGCAATTCTTTCGATAGACTGCCTAGACGCCCTGTATTTTGCTAAATCGCTATTTGGTACGTATTTGTGAGCCTCTTCGTACACCAGCAATAGTGGAACATCATTATTTATTGTTTCATCAGGATTATTGTTAAACCTCAAACGTTTATAATAATACCCATATTCAAACATTATACGAGAAACCAGAGATACAGTGATACTCAGAACCTCGAAAGGTACTCCACTTAAATCGAGTATAGTTACATTAGCCTTATCAGTGCCATAACCCAAAAGCTGAGTAATGACATCCTCAAATTTTGCATTCTTAGCATTTTCTCCTATGAGAAACTCTAGCCTCTTATCTTGTAGCTTATTTTCTAATCTACTAATATAATTTGACAGTTTACCATTCAGTGGACCTGCTTTATTTCCGTTATTTATTCTTTCTTCGTTCTTTATAATTGCAGTTTCCAAAACATCATCTATATCAAAATACAATGGTGAATCAAAGTGTAGTGATTTTTTTTGCTCTTCATCTCCGGTAAAGTTATTTTTCCGACTATCCACTACGGATTGTTTAAAAACATTGCGTTGATTATGGTCATTCGCCTCTGTGTCGAGAAACATTTCTTGAAGTTCGTCACTATTCAAAAGCCAGTATGGAAGAACAAGGTTATTTACATCGATCATATTGGCTTTGGGAAACGCTGTTTTATACTCTGAATGTATATCAAAAATGACTATGTGCGAATTGTTCAATCCGTTGTATTCGCCCTCTCTGGAATCAATTGCTTCTTGAATTATTTTTGCTACAGAATGTGATTTACCTGAGCCAGTTGAGCCAACAATTGCAATATGCTTATTAAAAAATCTATTACCATCTACTGGAATTGAGATACTAGCATTATTGGAAAGCTTTCCAAATATAAACTTATGCTTATCTTCTAGAGAATCTTCAAAAATCTTTTTTATGTCTTCTTGAGTTGCTGGCTCTACAGATTTTGGTGGAATTGCAATTGTATCACCGCCCCTTTCAAATTTACCATCTCTTATCATACCTAATGGCTTAGCTTCGATTAAGTATTTTTGATTTGCATTATAATCAACTTCAATAGTAAAATTTTCAATAG
>SAAR01000417.1 GCA_009916335.1 Erysipelotrichia bacterium
GATTGGACTCGGACGATTCCGCCACATTTTCATTGAGAGCGACATTCGAACAAGGGTACATTATTTGTCCTCCCGACTTAAAGTTTTTGTTGCTGTACACCTTCATCAAGAAGAAATCGCTTCAAAAAGTTGTTGTGTTCATGTCCACCTGTGCTGCAGTGGAGTTTTTCTCAGATTTTTTGAGATACATTGGTGTCAATGATATATATTGTCTGCACGGCAAGCTCAAACAATCACAAAGAACGAATGTTGCGGATCAATTTTCTAAGGCAGAAGCCGGTATTTTGCTTGCCACAAACGTCGCAGCTCGAGGTTTGGACATACCAGATGTCGATTACATCATTCAATATGACCCTCCTGATACAATAGAGTCTTACGTTCATAGAGCTGGAAGAGCTTGTAGAGGTATCACACAAAAAAAGGGTGTAGGGCTGTTATTTTTGAGTGAAACGGAGGTGGGATTTGTTGAGTTGCTAAAATAAATTTAAGGAATGACCATTTCAGAATTCGAATTCCCCACTAAAAAACTCATAAATGTGTAGGCTGAAATGGAAAAGGTTGTGGCAAGCAATTACAATTTAGCTTAAAACGCATAGGGCGCATTTAGAGACTGCTGTTTAGCATATGCCAATCACAACCTCAAAAAGATTTTCGACATATCCAAATTATAAATTGAGAAATTGTGCAAAAGCTTTGGGCTCTTGTAGTGTCCTCGGATCGACTGCATTCAACACAGGCAAAATAAAGAAAGAAAAAGTTAGAAAAAGTGAATGAATAATTCGATACAAAAAATTATTTTTTATTATTAACTTAAAATTAATTTAAAATAATGTTGAAAAAATAGAACCAATGGGAAACTGTTAATGTAATTTGATTTATCATAGCATTTGGTTAAGGTGACTACTAAAAAGCAATATAATACTTCACGGAAGCAATTAAATTGGAAAAATCAGCAATATATTTCTCAAATCGTGCTTCATGTTACATTAAATTAAATAACTTTTAAGCTGCAATTTAAGATACTGCAAAAGCATACGAAATTGATCCTAATTATCAGAAAGGGGCTCAAAAACACGTAGAATGTTTAATAAAATTGTCAAAATTTGATTAGGCAGTAATAATAGCAGAACGTTTATTTAACACTGAATAAACGTCAAAAAACAGAGAACTGCTGAATGAAGCGCAGAAAGCAATGACTCTTACAGGGAACGATGAGAATTCTTTCAAAAACAAAATTTTACTTTCAGCAAAATAACTACTGATTTTAACAGCACAAGCGACAAAAGTAATTTTTGAAGGCAAATTCCCAATGATTAGTTCGGCTGAACGTTGTAAAGACGTTAAAAAAGCAGACTAATTTGAAATGGACTAATGTGATATGATCGAAAAATTATCAAATTTTAGGGACAATTTAGTCACTATTGGGATGAAGCAACTTTAAGAAGATCATGATTTTATTAAAGAACACTTACCAAACTATGTTATCGATAATGACTCACTTGCATTCTATTTCTTACTGATACACAACTTTAGAATCACAACCGATGCTTTTGCTCATTATGGGCTGCAAGGATTTCCGTGTGATGAGGAAATTCACAAAAACAAAAACTATTTTTTAGACAAATCAACACAATTCAATAATATGGCTAAGTCTGGTTTGAAAAAATAGATACTTCAAATTTGTGTTTCTCTTTAAAAGTAAAATATCGATTAAGCAGTGTCTTAACTTTCTCAAGTTGTGAAGTCAGAAAACCAGTTCATGAATTTTGTGCAACAATACCAAAACTACAATTCTCTCAAGGAAAATGGCACTTAAGAATATAAATCAAGTTTAGAGCAATCAATAAACACATTCCACCAAGCAACAAAATGCATTTTTGACTATGAATAATTATCCATCAGCGATCCAAACGCCATAGATCCATATTAAGCGCTATTGTATTTAGCAGCCTAATATTTAGCATCTTAAACCTTGTCTAATGAGGGAATGGCATTTAACAAATTAAACTAAAACGAAAAAGCGTTGGCAAGACTATCAGCTGCAACATTTTTGGATTAAACTTATGAAAAAGCTCACAGAAGAGCCGGCTAAATATACTATGATGCTAATATGTTTTTAGAAGCTGAGCGCGAATATGCATTTGCTGTTGTACTGAAATAAGACCAATAAATAACTGATTTAATCAAAGATTGCCAAAACAAATTAAAACCACATTTACGAAAAGATTACTATGCCATTTTAGAAGTTGATTAAAATATTGACACAACAAGTGATGATTACAATAGAAAATACAAACGTATTTGTGCTAAGTGGCATCCAGATAGATATGCCCGTGACCCAGTTATGAAAAGGTTTGCATAGATAAAATTCCGTTAAATTCAAGAGGCAGATGATGTGTTACGAGATAAAAACAAACGCGCTATTTTTGATCAAGGTGGCGATCCTATTAATTAAGGTGGTCAAGGTGGTATGGGTGGTTTCAACTTTGGCGGCATGGGAGGTATGGGAGGCATTGATATAAGTGATATCATTGGGCAAATGTTTGGAGGAGGAATGGGAGGCATGCCAGGTGGCTTTTCATTTTCTGTAAATGGATAAGAGATGCATGGAGGCAGATAGTAGAGATAAGGCGGACTTTGCATAGATATGATTTACAATAATATTTTTGGTTGTTGACAATGGACACCGTGGAATTTATGTACCTTATAGGCAGGTCCAGCTTGACTTTACAAAATAAAGTAGTTTGAAGTAAAAAAATACCCGAATAGTAATTATTTCAAAATTTGATGTTTTTATTGATGTTTATATT
>SAAR01000418.1 GCA_009916335.1 Erysipelotrichia bacterium
GCATAATCCCAATCTTCTTGTGTATCTATATCCAAATTTACTAGCCCATGCATTTCGTAAGGAGTTGCGTTTGGTGTATTGTACGTTTTATTTTCTAGCATATGCTTGAGTGTTGAAAAATAAATGGCACCATTATGTTCATACGTCTCAGGCATATCTTGTCTACGTAACTGTTTATTTGTTTCAATATAAGGTATTAATTTATCATTTTCGATTTTATATAAATAAGAAGGATGTTTTTTATATCTTGCAACAGAAATCATCAAATCAAGATTTCTATTGATAGTTTGCTCAATTACTTTATCAATATCATCCACTTTACGAAAAGGAGACGTAGGCTGTAACAACATTAAATAATCAAAATCCTCATCTATTACGCTAAGAGCATGAAGAATTGCATCAATGCTTGAGCTCGTATCACTTGCCAATTCAGAAGGACGTACAAAGGGAACATCACATCCATAACTTCTTGCAACACGTATAATTTCTTCACTATCACTTGATAAAATCAAGTGATCAATGTAAGCACTTTTCTTAGCTTCATCAATCGTCCAAGCAATAAGAGGTTTTCCACCAAGAAGTTTAATATTTTTATTAGGGATACCTTTCGAGCCACCTCTTGCTGTAATCAGTGCAAGAATCTTTTTATTTTTATACATTTCTACACAATCTCCCTGAACTGTTTTTGATGATTTATTGTCCATAATTTATTAGAATCTAATAACTCTAAAAACATTTCATCACTCTTCCCATCTCCAAAATAATTTTCCAAAACATCATTACTTTGTGTAAAACCATTGGTTACTTTTTCTATGCTTTTACAAATTTCATCTTTATCATAACCGCAATGTGTAATCGTTTTTAAGTGTGCTCGGTTTAATTGTCTTGTACCTATATCAATCGTTGGAACATTATAGTAAGGTGCTTCTCTTATCCCCGCACTTGAATTTCCAATAATAAACGCTGCATTTTTCAACAAGGTTAAAAAATATTCAAATCGTAAAGAGGGATAAATTCTAAATTTTTCATTTAATTTTAATCGTGTATACTCAGCTAATATCTCATTACTTCCTAAATCGTTATTAGGATAAATCACTATATAGTTTAAGTGGCTCTCTATTAAAGCATCAACAAAGTTTTTTACGTAGATTGAAATTTTTTCATACTCTGTTGTGACAGGGTGGAACATCGCAATAGCATATGTGTTAAACTTAATACCATAATACTCCAAAGCTTCTGCATTGGAAGGCAAATGGGTTGGATTCATGAGATCTAAATCAGGAGAGCCTATAACATGTATAGATTCTTCAATCTCTCCAAGTTGTAATAATCTTTTTTTTGCCTCTTCATTAGCCACTAAATGAACATGTGACATCTTACTCACAGCGTGTCGTATAAGCTCATCAATTGTTCCAGAAATCTCACCGCCTTCTATGTGTGTGACTAAAATGTTATTTAAGCTCCCTACAATTGCCCCTGCTAAAGCTTCCACTCTATCACCATGCACAACAATCAAGTCTGGTTTAATTTCTGCAATATAATGTGAAAAACCATCAATCGTCTTAGCCAACGTTCTATCCATATGTTCAACCGTATCATGATTAATAAAGCTATAAATATTTTCAAATCCTGATTTTACAATCTCATGAACAGTAGCTCCATACTTTGAGTTCATATGCATCCCTGTTACAAAAAGATGCACCTCATAGTTATCAGATTTCTGAGTGATTTTAATCAAGGATTTAAGCTTTCCAAAATCAGCTCTGGTTCCTGTAAGAAAAACTATTTTTCTCTTACTCATTTATATCACTCCAATCAATATGCTCATCACTTTTTATATCCCGTTTTGCAACTTTACCCAATACATCATTATAAAACTCTGCTCGTATTTTCCCAGTCCCAGGTCGTTTTACCCAAAGATTTTCTTTCGTAAAGTGTTCACCTTTTTTTATTGCTTTAATGCTAACAACTGTAGCAAATGCAAAATCTATCGTCACTTGCTCTTCTTTTGCAGCTTCTTTTTTACCACCTCTCATCAATGCTATTTCACTGCTTCCAACAATAAGCTCTTTAAGAGCAATTGGATCCATTGAATTAATAATATCAGGGCCTGGTCTTTCCATCTTATCTGTAAAATGTCTCTCTAAAATACAAGCACCCAGTGCCGTTGCCGCAAAACAAGCTCTATTTGAAGTCGTATGATCAGACAGTCCAACTACAGCATTTGGAAATGCTTTTTGAAGTTCTTGCATCGCTCCAAGCCTTACTAAATGAACAGGTGTAGGGTAAAGATTTGTAGTATGCAATAAGGCATAGGGTATATTATATTTCTCAAGTATATTGACAGTCTTTCTAACAGATTCAATATCATTCATACCAGTACTTACTATCATTGGTTTACCAAAAGAGGCTATATGTTCAATCAAAGGATAGTTATTACACTCACCTGAACCAATTTTATAAGAACTTACCCCCATACGCTCTAATCTATCAGCAGCAGCCCTTGAAAAAGGTGTACTCATAAAAATCATCCCTTTAGATTCAACATACTCTTTTAATTTTATCTCATCCTCTTCATTAAGTGCACATCTCGCCATAATGTCATAAATGGAAACAGAAGCATTCCCTGGAATAACTTTTTTAGCTTCTTGACTCATTTCATCTTCAACAACATGTGTCTGATGCTTAATAACTTCCGCTCCAGCCTTCCATGCAGCATCGACCATCTCAAATGCAGTTTGCAAATTCCCCTCATGATTAATCCCAATTTCTACGATCACAAGTGGCGGATGATTCAACCC
>SAAR01000419.1 GCA_009916335.1 Erysipelotrichia bacterium
ATATTGACATTGATCACATAAAATTCTACAATTTTATTAATTAAAAGTTTTAACTAACCATATTTATTGATAAATACTATCATCCGAAGACAGCAAAAAGAAGAAGAACTAAACAAATTAACTATAAAAAATGAAATCAAACCAGAGGCCGCTCCTGTGGCCGTTACTATTTCAGAGGTAAATTATTATGACAATAAAAGAGAACTTACAGAAAGCCCAGCAACAACAATTTTTAATGAAATTGAAAGAATTAGAGATCAACAATCACGAATTAGAAATGAACAATCAAAGATTGAATATGAACAACAATCAATTTATTCACGAATTAAAGACCTTAGAAATAAATTCAGAATTTTTGACGGAGGAATTGGCAGCGTTGGAAACAGATTTGGATTTTTTAGAGACTACATTGATAGATTTAGTAGCTTCGTTGATGAAAAGCTGCGAACAATTATCGAATTTGGTTCCCAAACCCAAAGAAAAGAAGAAAAAGCAGAGCAAAAACAAGAAATTAAACAACAAAAGAGAGAGATTAAAAAACGACCCAGACTTGGAGGATAATATAAAATCCATCAAGTTGGCGATGGCGTTTTTGGTTAAATATTATCAGGAAACGAGCCAAAAAGAAGGGGCTAAATAATCGCTTATGTAGCCTATAATTTGCTAATTATGCGACTATTTATTTTTTTCTTTATTTTTAATCCATTTATTTAAGGTTTTTATTTGTTGTGGTGTTTTTCCAAAATTAAAAGTTTTTCTTTGGTTGTTAAATTTCACACCAAGAATTAATACATATTTATTTATGTCATCTATATCATACAGAAAATATATTTTTGATGATATTATGTATTTATATTTTGTATTTCCCCAATATGGGCGTGTATGTGGTAATGTTTCCAATGTATTTAAAAACCGATTGAAATCATCGACACTTAGATAAGTGTCGATGAAATCATCCAGGTGAATATTAGCCGTAATAACTGAATACATTAAATTAATCCTTTTTTTTCAGTATCTTAGCCGTTCCGCTTTCAATCCGTTTATAGCAGTCAGCCACAGCCTCCGCAGCGAATTTCATCTCCTCAATGGTAAAAGGGTATTGTTCCTGCTCTTTTTCTTCGTAAATGTCTCTATACAGTAGTTCACTTTTCACAACTAACCTCCTTAACTGATGTATTCATATCTAATTGTTTGTATCGCTTTATCAGTGCCGCAGCCGCATTATAGCTACAATCAAGAGTGTTGGCTATGTCAGCCAGTTTTAGCCCTTGTTGCTTTAATTTGTAGGCTTTCAGCCTTCTTTCTTTTGCTTCTTTTTCGTAAACTTCACGATCTATTGCTGTGTACTTTATAACTGTGGTTATAGATACATTAAATTTTTCTGCGAGTTGTTTTTGTGTTAGGCCATTTCTATTTACTTTCATTTTTCACCTCCTAAAAAACTGATCATACTTTCAATGTTGGCTTGGTTTTTATATTTGCTTTTTTTCTTACCATCATTTTTTTGACCACGGCTGGCTTGAATACTGGAAAACGAAGAATGACTAAAATTTTTCCAGGTCCATTTACCTATACTTCTTGCCGTTGCTTTTACTTCACCAAACGGTAGAAGGTTTTTAGGATTACATAGAGTGTTTAAATTTATAGCTTGGCTCTCTATTTCTCTCATCCACGCTTCAAAATTCGATACATCTTTAAATCCTAAAACGTGTCTATACGCATACAACCGCAGATCGTCGAAAAGGTTAACATTACGCCCCAGCCCATATTCTAACCCTCTTTTTTCTTTTTGGTTCGGTGCTTTGAGATCTACAAAGTCAGCCAGATAATCCAGGTCATACAGATCAGCCCCAGACCAGTAAGGCGACCAATGCGGGTTTAATGGGTTTTTAGTGATTAAGCCAACATAACCAGGGTCAGACCCTAACTTGTCAGCTATACCGTTTTCCACCGCAGCAGCATATCGTAACGGCTTCAATCTTGCTTGCTGTGTCTTACATATGCCGTTTTGTAGTATGTAGCCATAGTGACATCTACCTGATTGAGGCGATTTTGTTATGAATTGAGGAACGGGCAATCCGACATCTTCAAATCTATAAAAGCAATTTTCATGGTCTAGATCGAAAAGTAGGCAAGTTTGTATGGCTGGTTGGTTAGCTTGTATGTAGAGCATTTCCAGCGCTTTTTCTTTCTTTCTGATACGAATGCCATTGCTCAAATCGTCAGAACAATAGGGCTTGTGGGGCATTTGACTTATAAAATTTTGTCGATTATCGTTATACATAAGCAGTCCTTTTATGACCCCCTATGTTGAACAGTCGCCAAACTATCAACAACATAGGGGGTTTTTGTTTTCTTATGTTTTAATACATAAAAAAAATTTGTCAAGTAATCGCCTTAACCATATCAGATAACAGCCCTTTTGAGGGGTTGGTTTTGGCCCTGCCAGGCAAGCAATCCTTTTTTTGTCAAGTAATCGCTTTAACCATATCAGATATCAGCCCTTTGAGGGGTTGGTTTTGGCCCTGCCAGGCAAGCAATCCTTTATGACTATCAACCAGCCTTTATGGTGGTGTTTTGGAGTGAGATGGTAGGGTAGGGGAGGACTATCATCATCACCCACAACAAACCTTCCCCTACATATGATGATGACAGTCCTTTTTTTATTTTAATATACTTCTGTATTATTTACATTTTAATTATTTTGGTTATTCTTTAAAATTGTGCTTTTTTTATAGTTGACAAAATCCCATCCGCTTTTATTTTATTTAAACATAACTATTAAAAT
>SAAR01000420.1 GCA_009916335.1 Erysipelotrichia bacterium
TAATACAAGTGTGTTTAGGAAGACTCGAAGCAACATTATGTATAGAGCTTACGAAGACATATTTTTAGTTGCAGATGCCAACAAAAGTGAACCAGAAACAGTGTCTAGAGCCTATCTACATGGTGTTTCAGAGGTAAACCAAATGGCTGTTACAGGTGCTTTAGAGGCTAAAATGCTTCTGGTAAAAGGCACTGACAAAGCAACAGCTATTGAGCAAGCGACATATAAAATAAAAGATCCGCTGACTGAAAAAGAATGGCAAGAGAAAAAGAAAAAGGCACTCAACATTACGATGAGTGGGTTAAGGTGTTCATCCCCCAAAGGTGAAATAGCTAACAAAAGTCTCAGGCCATATAGGGATATACCAGAAATAAGTTCAGGGTTTTGTGTAGACTTCTTAAGTTGTTTCAGTTGTGAGCATCACGCATTAATCGCAGAAGTTGATGATATTTGGTTAATTTTGTCTTTTAAAGACACAGTGATCGAATCTTTAGATAGGCCATCATTTAATAGTGCGCCTACAGAAAAATTTAATCATGTCTTAGCTGCTGTAAATTACGCACTTAGTCGGTTAGAGGAAAAGGCTCCTGAAAATTTCAAACAAGCCGTTTTAAAAAACAATGATTCACCACACCCTCTTTATAATGAAGATAGCTCGATAAATGACTTGATCGAGGTATATAAATGAAATCAAATAAATTAGACAACCTCAGTGATATCAGCAATATAGTTGTTAGTAGTGATGCTCAAGGGAAGCCATTATCTTACTTATTCAGTCATGAATGGGATTTTTCTTATGACAAGAAAATGAAGATTAATGCTGATGGGGTTGTGCGCTTCACATATATAGATGTTAATTATAGGAAACAGGTTCAGTTCTTGATTTCTGAAATTGTTGACATAAAAACATCTAGTTTAGCATTCATCGTAAGAGCAAGAACATTGCTAGTTAAAATAATGGAAACTATAGGAAGTAGTGATGTTTCTTTGTTAGATAGATTTGATGCTTATAATGTTTTTATTAACAGAATTAAAGAAGAAAAGCTCTCGGTCTCATATGTTAAAAATATTTTCACATTCATAAACTCTTTAAATGATTTGGGGTATTGTGCGAGATTCTACGAATCACCAAAGAAAGAGGCTGATAAAATATCAACTAATAAAGATGTTAATCAAGCAATAGCTATACCTGAACGACTAATGGTGAATATTTTGAATGTTGCTGTTGATATGGTTGAAAAATACTCAGACTACGGATCTAAGATATCATCAGCGTATGATATGTATTTTGATGAGCTTGATAGATATAAGAAAAGCGGTAAGGATACAAAACATTTTAAAAGAGATGTAGGATATAAAATAAAACATGAAGTTCCTTACTCTGACTTTACGCTAGATGGTAAGTCTTATTTTGCCAAAGATATACAAACTGCCTGTATGATTGTATGCTCTGCGTTTTCTGGTGTCCGTGTCAGTGAAGGGTTTTCGTTAAACCACCTTTCATATAAAGAAAAAGAATACAATAATTTTGTTATTCCTATTATAGAGGGAGAGAGTTCTAAAGGTAGAACTAATGGAATCCCAATTAAAGAGTCTTGGGTTTGTCATCCTGTAGTTTATAAAGCATTAAAGTTGGCTTATGAGATCACGGGTTATTCAAGAAAAAGATTAAGGCATAAATTCAGAGGTAATCCACATCGATTAAAGCAAGTTGAATCAGCTTTTATTTTGGTCAGTTTAAATGAATCTAAAAATGTTTCCCCTATAAGTTTTAATGAACAGTTTATTAAATTTATGAACGATCATGAAATTTATGCCAATGAAGAAGATATTGTTGAATTTGATACGTTAAATCCAGAACGTAAAGGTGAGTTAAAGTCTGGGAAGTTTTTACCTAAGTTATCACATCATGACTTTAGAAGAACATTTGCTGTTTTTGTTGTTAGGAATCGGTTGGGTAACTTGATGTGCATTAAGCAACAGTTCAAACATACAAATATAATAATGTCAGCTTGGTATGCTAACAACTCAGATATGGCGCGAGAGTTAGATATGTCAGTTGATTCCGAGCTAAAAGAAATGATCGACGAGGCTAATATATCAGTCACAACAGACATGCTATTTGATATTTACAATAGCGAAACTCTTTCTGGTCTTCGTGGTAATGAAATAATTAAAGAGCGTGAGTCTCTCCCTTATAAAGGGAAGATTTATGTTAGTCGTGAAGACATAGAAGAACGAGTTCGCGCTAATCAAATAAGTGTTGTAGAGCATCCAACAGGTTATTGTTTCAATCCTAAATGTGATCGTATTTGCTCTTCAGACCGTTCGACAAAAACTTGCAGTCACGAAGTGGTTACAAGAGATAAAGCACTCAAAAGAGCTAATTTTAGAATCAGACTCATTGATAGATTCAACGCTTTAAACAATGGTCAATTTCAGATGGGAAATATACTCACAGATATTCTATTGAAAATTAAATCAATTGAATTGGTTCTAAGTGATCACAATATAGATTTTGAGTCTTTTCATGGAAAGGTTTCTTGAATTAGTCGAGGGAAGTATGAAAGAAAAAAGTGAAATTACATTGCAACTATTAAATGAAGCACTTGATAGACTTTTAAGCGGATCTCCAGTTAATACGAAGCTTGACGGTAAAATATCAATTAAGCGAATTAATGATGAAGCAAAACTGGTAACAGTTCACCGGGACTGCGTTGACAACAACAACTCTTGCGGAATTGGATAATCTGTCTTTTCTATGCAGGCTTTCACGATGGTCCGTAAC
>SAAR01000421.1 GCA_009916335.1 Erysipelotrichia bacterium
GCAGATATCAACCTAACTTATAGCGATATTGCTAGAGAGTACCTTTTAAGAGAAGGTCTTCCAGCAGATAGAGTAATTAAGACTGGCAGCCCAATGTTTGAAGTTCTTGATTCTAGAAAAGAAGACATTGAGAAATCGGATATACTTGAAAGGTTAGGACTAGATACAGAAAAATACTTTGTTGTTTCTGCACATAGAGAAGAGAATATCAGCTCTGAACAAAATTTCATGGATTTAGTAGATAGCCTAAACACGATTGCAGAAAAATATCAGCTGCCTTTGATCGTGAGCACACATCCAAGAACTAGAAAAATGATTGAAGCTAAAGGAATTGAGTTCAATCCACTGGTAAAAACGATGAAGCCTCTTGGGTTTAATGATTATGTTATGCTTCAGAAGTATGCGAAAGCGGTATTAAGTGACAGCGGGACAATTAGCGAAGAGTCATCGATTTTAGGGTTTAGAGCGCTTAATATAAGACAAGCTCATGAAAGACCTGAAGCAATGGAAGAAGCATCAGTTATGATGGTAGGGCTAAAAAAAGAAAGAATTCTTCAAGGGTTAGAAGTATTAGAGACTCAGGAAAAAGGTGCTTTGAGATTAGTTGCTGATTATAGTATGCCAAATGTGTCAGAAAAAGTTTTGAGGATTATCTTGTCTTATACAGATTATGTAAATAGGGTTGTTTGGGGGAAATAGGATGAAAAAAAAAGTCCTAATTATGGCCGGCTATTATTTGCCAAGTGTAAAAGGCGGTGGGCCTATTCAATCGATTAAAAACATTGTTGATAATTTGTCTGATAGATTCGATTTCTATATAGTAGCAGCGGATAGAGATCTTGGTGATATCGAGCCTTTTAGAAATATTGTAGTTGACACATGGGTTCGAGTAGGGAAAGCTAAGGTGTATTATACTGACATTTCTACATTGCATTGGGAAAAAACAAAAAAGATTATTGATGATTCTCATTGCAAAATAATGTATCTGAATAGCTTTTTTGATTACAAATTTACGATAGTACCCCTCATATTAAACAAGTCAAAAAAAATAGACGTCAATAAAATCATTGTTGCTCCGAGAGGACAGTTTTCCCCTGGTGCTCTTGGATTAAAGAGTAAAAAAAAGAAATTATTTATATCTGTATCAAAGATATTTGGACTATATAAAAACTTGTTTTGGCATGCAACAGCTGACTCCGAAAAAGAACATATCCACAAAATATTCGGAGATGAGGCCAATATAATCGTTGCAAATAATCTAACTGCTAATTATAGTAATTTAACTTATGATAAAGATCTAGAAAAATCTAAAGGTGAATTGAGAATTGTCTTTGTTTCTCGAATACATCCGAAAAAGAATTTAAAGCTAGCAATTCAACTGTTAAGTAAAATAAATGAGACTGTGATCTTTAACATATATGGACCAATTGAAGATGTTCAATACTGGGAAGAGTGCAAACGAGAAATAGCTAAGCTTCCCATGAATATTACAGTAAACTACCAAGGTATTGTAAATCATGAAGACATTATGTCGGTGTTTAATAAACATCATGTATTCTTATTCCCAACATTAGGTGAGAACTTTGGACATGTAATATCTGAAGCTTTAATAGGTGGATGCCCAGTGATAATTAGTGATCAAACACCCTGGAGAGATTTAAATCAATTACAAGTTGGGTGGGATATTAGCCTAAAAGATGGAAACAAGTTTATTGAAGTAATTCAAACATGTGTTGACTTCAAAGAAGATGAGTATAGAGAAATATCAATAAATGCATTTAACTATGGAAAACAATCATCGAACAGCGATTCTGAAATACAAAATTATATCAAGTTGTTCAATTATTTCGAAGATAGCAACTTAAACTAAAAAACTGTACAGTTGAGATAGGCTTATTCTAAATATCTAACGAGGAGGGGTAAAATGAGGATAACAATAGCGGGAACAGGGTATGTAGGATTATCAAATGCAATTCTGTTAGCTCAAAATAATGAAGTTATAGCATTAGATATTATTAAAGAAAAAGTTGACATGATCAATAACAAGAAATCACCAATCGTTGACCAAGAGATTGAAGAGTATCTTTCTACAAAGGAATTAAATTTAATAGCAACCACGGATAATTATGAGGCATACAAAGATGCAGAGTATGTCATTATTTCAACACCCACGAATTATGATCCGGAGAAGAATTACTTTAATACACGAACGGTAGAAGCCGTAATTGCAAATGTTATTTCAATTAATCCTGATGCAGTAATGGTTATTAAGTCAACTGTTCCTGTTGGATATACAGAGTCAATCAAAGAGAAATTCGAAACTGAGAATGTCATCTTCTCACCTGAGTTCTTAAGAGAAGGAAAAGCACTTTATGATAACCTCTATCCATCTAGAATTATAGTTGGAGAGCAATCTGAAAGAGCGAAAGTATTTGCTGAGCTTCTTGCACAAGGAGCAATAAAGAAAGACATTCCGATTCTTTATACAGATACTACCGAAGCAGAGGCGATCAAGCTTTTTGCTAACACTTATCTTGCTATGAGAGTTGCCTTTTTTAATGAGTTAGACACATTTGCTCAGACAAAAGGACTAGATACATTAGATATTATAGATGGAGTATGTGCTGATCCTAGAATTGGAAATTATTATAATAACCCTTCTTTTGGTTATGGTGGTTATTGCTTGCCTAAGGATACGAAAGAACTGAGGGCAAACTTTGAAGATGTTCCTGAAAATTTAATTTCTGCAATCGTCGAATCAAATAGAACCAGAAAGCAGTTTATTTG
>SAAR01000052.1 GCA_009916335.1 Erysipelotrichia bacterium
GTCGTACACTGACAACACACCTTTACTACTTAGCGAGTGAAGGCGTAGATGTCCATGCTAAAACACAAGCGTATGCAACAGCAGCGGTGTTGGTTGTAATTATTATTATCTTAAATTTAGCAACGAGAATCATTGCTAAAAAGTTATCGAAGAAAGTAGGAAAAGCATAATGAACGATTTAAAATTTAATGTCAATAATCTAAATTTATATTATGGTGATTTTCATGCCCTAAAAGATATAAATTTAGCAATTAGAAATAAAAAAGTAACGGCACTAATCGGTCCATCAGGGTGTGGTAAATCAACTTTTATTCGTACCTTAAATCGTATGAACGATTTAGTTGATGGGTGTAAGATTACAGGAGAAATTAATTTTCATGATAAAAACTTGTTAGCGAAGGATTATGATGTCATTGCTTTAAGAACTAAGGTAGGAATGGTGTTTCAAAAACCAAATCCCTTCCCTATGAGTATTTATGAAAATATTGTGTATGGACCAAAATGTCAGGGGATTAAGGATAAAAAGATATTAGATGAATTAGTGGAAACATCATTAAAACAAGCAGCGTTATGGGAGGAAGTAAAAGATCGTTTAAATAAAAGTGCTCTTGGTTTATCAGGGGGGCAACAACAACGTTTGTGTATTGCTAGAACGATTGCTATGAAACCAGAGGTTATTTTAATGGACGAACCAACCAGTGCTTTAGATCCAATTGCCACAAAGAAAATTGAAGAGCTTATTGAAGATTTAAAGAAAGACTATACGATTTTAATTGTTACTCATTCCATGCAACAAGCAAGTCGTATCTCTGATGATACAGCCTTTTTCTTGTTAGGGGAAGTTGTTGAGTTTGCACCAACGTCAGAATTATTCCAAAGACCACAAAATAAAAAAACGGAAGATTACATTACAGGAAGATTTGGATAGGAGATATTTATGAACTTAGATAAAACATTAGAGGTATTAGAAACAAGTGTTGTGCATATGGCACAAAGAGTCATAAAACAGCATGAAAAGTGTTTGGAAATATTAGAAAGTAAAGATCGAGAAACAGCATTAACAATTATTAAAGAAGATGAATTTATTAATCGTTATGAAGAAGATATTAATCATCAAGCGATGGAACAGTTTGCTTTATTAAATCCTGTCGCAACGGATTTAAGAAGGGTTTTAGTAGCCATCAAGATTGCATCTGAATTAGAGCGAATCGGTGATTATGCAAAAGGATTGGCAAGCTTTATTATTAAACAGCGTGATCCTGAAGAAGATGAATTATTAATCCTTGCTAGTAAAATGGAAAAATACTTTATTGAAATGATCAAAGAAGCATTGCGTGCCTATACAAAACGAAGTGTAGAAACAGCTTTTGAAGTAGCAGAGAAAGATCAAAAGATTGATGAAATGTATAAAGTGTTTAAAGAGAAATTACAAGAAAGTTCATCTATAAGTATTAAACAAGCATTTTATTTATCAGGATTAATTAGAAATATTGAACGTTCAGGTGATCATACGATCAATATATGTGAGCATATTGTTTATTTAATAAAAGGTGTACAATACGATTTTGATTAGCGATTAAAGGGGAAGATACCCCTTTTTTTTAGTATATTCACTTAATTTTCACAATTAATGCACGCATTAATCTAATTTATAGTCTATAATTAAATTAAAAAAGAGAGGTATCGCTATGGCAAAATTGTTAATTGTAGATGATGAAGAGAATATTCGTGAAATTATTAAGAAGTACGCTTTGTTTGAAGGGTATGAAATAGAAGAAGCCAGTGATGGTATGGAAGCGATTAGAAAAGCGAGAAAAGAGAAGTTTGATTTAATTATTATGGATGTCATGATGCCAGAACTAGATGGATTTAGTGCCTGTAAAGAAATTTTAAAGCATCAGCAAGTGCCGATTATTCTTTTGTCAGCTCGTGAAGAAGAATATGATAAAATACATGGTTTTGAAATTGGTATTGATGATTATGTCGTGAAACCATTCTCACCTAAAGAATTGATGATGAGAGTCAATGCAATTTTAAAGCGTACAAAGCTAGAAAAAAAAAAGGACATCTTTACATACAATGGATTAGAAGTTAATTTTACATCAAGAACAGTGTCGATTGATCAACACCGCATTGAAATGTCGCCTAAGGAATATGATCTGTTTTTTTATTTAGTGAGAAATAAAGATATTGCATTAACACGAGAACAATTAATTAGTGATGTTTGGGGATTTGATTTTTATGGTGATGATCGTACCCTTGATACACACATTAAATTACTTAGAAAACGCTTAGGGGAATATGCGACAACGATTGTTACGTTGCGTGGAGTAGGTTATCGTTTTGAAACAAAATAAAAGTAAAATCAGTGTTAAATGGAAAATCTTTTTGTATGTTGCTAGTTTTGCATTAGGAATGATTGTTTTACTATGGTTGTTTCAGGTTGTTTTCTTAGATAATTTCTATCGTTCTATTAAGATTAAACAGATTAAAGAAACAACGCATGATATTGCTAATAACTTCAATGAAGATTCAATGGAGAACTTTATTAAATCCATGAGTGAGAATAGTGATTATTGTATTCGTATTATAAACATGAATACAATGGTTTCCCTAAATAATACAGACAATAAAGGAATTTGTGGCTTACTTGTAGAGGTTAGTGAGATTAAAGAGCTGTATCAGCAAGCAAAACAAAATAATAATGAGGTTTTGCACTTTTCGCAGGGAGAACGTGTTATTAAGAAATTTAACGATTATGAGAATCGTTTTAAAATAGAGATGAATAAGGAACAAAATAGCATTGTGGTAGAACCATCATTAGAACCATATCCTAATCCTGAACAATTTCAAGGTGGCGAAGAGTTGCAAACAATGACATATGGGATCGTTATTGAAAACAATAATACGGATTACTTTGTCTTAGTCAATTCAAGAATTACGATTGTATCAGAAATTGCCGAAACCATTCGTACACAGCTGCTGATCATTACAGTGATTTTAATTATGATTGCTTTACTATTAGCTTTCTTTATTTCCTCTCGTATTTCTAAACCGATTATTAAAACAAATGAATCAGCCAAATATTTAGCAGAAGGTAAATTTGATGTGAAGTTTGAAGGAAAAGGGTATTTAGAAATAGAAGAATTAAATGATACGTTAAATTATGCAAGTCATGAATTAAGTAAGGTAGAAAATTTACGAAATGAATTAATTGCGAATATGTCCCATGATTTGCGTACACCATTAACAATGATTGCAGGTTATGGAGAAATCATGCGTGATTTACCAGGGGAAAACACACCAGAAAATGTACAGGTGATCATTGATGAATGTCATCGTTTAACGGCATTAGTAAATGATATATTAGACTTGTCTAAGTTACAATCAAAAACACAGTCATTGAATATGGAAGTGTTTAATATCACTTCATTAATCAAAGATATTACAAATCGTATGGCAACATTGTTAAAGAATGAACAGTATCAAATTATGTTTGATTATAAAGAAGATGTCTTTGTATGTGCAGATCAAGTGAAGATGAGTCAGGTTATTTACAATTTAATTGTTAATGCTATTCATTATGCAGGAGAGGATCATCAAGTCATTATTAAACAGATAATCAAAGATAAGGTGGTGCGTATTGAAGTGATTGATCATGGAGAAGGAATAGAAAGTAAAAACTTACCTTATGTATGGGATCGTTATTATAAGATTGATAAAGTACATAAACGTGCATCTATTGGTAGTGGTTTAGGTCTTAGCATTGTAAAAGGAGTGCTAGAGTTACATAAAGCTGTATATGGGGTAACTTCTAAGGTGAATGAAGGCACAACTTTCTATTTTGAAGTTAAAAAAGAGGAAGAAAAACCAAGATAGAATACGGCATGTAAGTAGTAATCTATTATGAAAAGTGAAAAGTGTTTGTATTAAAGGCAATCACATAAGTAAATAAACATTTAAAGGGTATGCATTTTTGTATATCCTTTTTAATATGCGAATGAGAAGTCCACACTAGTAAAGTGTTTGCGAGGACACATAATAATGGTATAATAAAATAAATTGAGGTGATGATATGATTGAAATTATGGAATGTTCGCACTGCCATCAAAAAGTAGGTGTTTCTTTCTTTAAAGGGTTTGCACATTTAGAGTGTGTTCATTGTCATAAAAAATATCAGTTAGATTCCTCTTGTCTACTATTATATTTTTTAATTCCTTTCTTGTGTGTAGGAGCTGCTATGTTCGTTAGAATTACATTGATTCCTACCGTTGATATTTTTATTAAAACAATTGTTATTTTATTAGGATCGTATCTACTTTATTTTTTTACTTGTATGATTTTAGTGAAATTAAAAATATTGAAATACTGTCAAAGAAGAGGAGGTTAGTATGAGTCAAGCAAACAAACAAGAGATCAAAGAATTTAATCTCTCTTTAAAAAAATATCTAAAACAGCGTTCAAAAGACTATCAACAATATGGTCGCTATATGGCTAGAGATATGGTAATGCATGATTTATTGTATCGTGTTTTATCGTTCTTAGGGGATATTGTCGTTATGCTGTTTCCCATCTTTATATGGGATATTATGTTTATTATTACGGCAGCGGGAATTTTACCTTATCCATTTTTTCATAGCTTTAGATTAGTTGTAGATACATTCATCATCTTATTTACATTATTGGCAAACACATATTTAATGTGTGCGTTTAAAGGACAAAGCTTTGGTAAATTAGCAATGGATTTAAAAGTTGTTGGTAAAGAGAATAAAGAATTAAGTTCACGAGTATTAATTATTAGAGAGTTGTTCGGTATTGAATTACCTTTAGTAGCCATCTTCTTCATCTTTAAAGCAATTAAGATTAATGTGATGATTGGGATTACAGGTTTCTTATTGTTGAATGGGTTATGTGTTGTTTTTGATAAAAAACATCGTAGTATCATTGATTTACTATTAAAAAGTAAAGTAGTCATTTTAGATGATAAAGGAAAAAAAGCGACATTTACATCAAAGAGTGAAAAGGATAAAGAAGAAAGAAGGATGAGTGCTGAAAACAGTATTGATTTGCATGTTTATTCCTCTTTCTCACACGATGGAGAAATGGGTGTGGAAGATTTATTCAAAAAAGCTAAGCAAGCGGGCATTAAAGTGCTTTCTATTTGTGATCATAATAGTATCAAAGCCAATATCGTGGCTGCAAAGTTAGCTCCTTTATATAATATTATGTATATACCAGGAATTAATATAGATTGTGATTATAAAGGGAATCATGTGCGTATTTTAGGATATTTCATTCATGGAAATGATGATCGCTTTATGCAGATTGAGTATGAAAACTTAGCAAAAGAAAAAGCAGTATCATTGCGTAGAGTACAGTTATTTGAAGAATTTACAGGGTTTAAAGTAGATTGTGAAAAGCTGTTAAAAAGCAATCGTTTTCAAATTATTTCCAAGGAAATGATCGCACGTCAGATATTGGCGAATACACAATATCGAAAGACAAAACTATTGCAACCATATTTAAGTGGGAATAAGAAAGATAAACCGATTTCTCATTTTATTGAAGATTTCTTTGGTAAAAAAGGAGCGGCTTATGTGCCAATAGCACACCCGAAAGCAGAAGATATGATTGCTTTAATTAAAGCAAGTGGAGGAGTTGCGATTGTGGCTCACCCAATGCGTTCACTAAGGAATGATTTAGATGTACTAGAAGATTTGTTGCAAGAAAATATTGAAGGAATTGAAATATTTACACCGTATCATACACATGAGGATATGAAATATTTAATTCTATTAGCAAAGAAATATCACTTACAGATTAGTGCAGGTAGTGAGTATCATGGAGGAAGTAGACCAAAATTTATCTTAGGAAAAACATATTGTCCTAAAGAGGTAGAATCAGTGGTTGCAAACTTTGTGAATAAATATTATAAGGGTTAAAAAGGAAAGTCTTGTTCATATAAATGGAATAAGACTTTTTTGCATATAAATCGACAATCTTTTTATCTTTGTACCTGTATATTAGACAGGGTAAATACATAAACTTAAAAAGAGGTGGATTGCATGAAACATATTAGCTTTATTTTAGTCAATCAATGTTTAAAAATAACAACGATGTTGTTTCCTTCTATGTTATGGGTATCTTTATGTATGTTAGACATCTATTTTTCTATTTCACATGTTGTATTCACATGGCTATCTTATTTACTGATGCTAATACTTGCACTTTCCATTTTATTTACAAATCGCATACTCACTATATCCTATGACAATGAAAATTTTGAACAGCTTGTGTATCAGTGGCAGAAAATAAATGTACATCGTTTCATACAAGGAATTTTTACAGGAACACCACTTTTAATGATCATCTTCTACACACCAATATGGTTGTTGCTCATTTATGGTATCATACAAATATTTTATGTTTTGTTAGACAAAGAGCATTTAAGTATGATGGAACGTTTGTATAGTGTTGTAATTAAGGAAGTCATACACTTTAAAATCAAGAAAAGAATTAAAAAAGAACAGCAAATGTTGTCCGCTGACGTACATTAATAGTCAATATTCTTTCTTGTGAAAACATCTGTTTTATTTTTGTTTTCTAAAGAAGAATAATCGTTTAAAAAAGATGTTTTGTGCTATAATAAAATCACAAGAAAGAAGGAAAAATGATGGATATGATGAAAAAGAACGCCTGTCAATTTGTTGAGAATTTGCTTAGTTATTTTTATCATGACCATGATGTAGAATATGTATTGGATTGCTTGGCAGATAATGCAAGCTGGATAGGACCTGCAGAACGAGAATACTACCAAGGGAAAGCGGCGATAGAACAACACTTAAAAGAAGAAAAAAACCACATGATTTGTTGCAACGTAACAGATTGTGATTTTAATGTCGATGATTGCTATGGAGATCGTATACGCGTCATGGGTAGGTATATTGTCAGTACAGATGAATCAACCAATATGATTATAAGTGTAAATCAAAGATGTAGCTTTGATTTATCTTACAAGGATCATCAATATGTGATCCATCATATGCATATATCCAATATTTATGAAGCACTACAACAAGGGGAGTACTTTCCAAAAACAGCAGGAAAGAAGAATTATGAATTGTTGCGAAACTTATTAAATGAAAAAATGGAACAGATTGAAATGATTAACAATAATATTACGGGAGGATTAAAAGGCAGTAATGATGATGAAACCTATTCTTTCTTCTATGTGAGTGAAAGTTTACCAAGAATGCTAGGGTATACATATGATGAATTTATGGAAATGTCTAAAGGTAGTGCTGTTGGTATGGTATATCCACCTGATTTAAAGGCTGCTTTAGAAAAGGTAGCGAAAGATTTTGCAGTCGGCTTAAAATATTCTGCAAAGTATCGTGTTCGTAAAAAAGATGGTACACTAATTTGGGTGTTAGATTCAGGACAAAAGTATTTAAATGAAAATGGCATCTATAAGATAAACAGTATTATTACGGATATTAACGATATGCAGATATTACTTGATGAATTAGAGTTAGAGCGAGAACGTTATCGTGTTGCTTTAAGTAATTTTGAACATAAGATGTTTGAATACGATATAAGAACAGATGAATTTTTGCTTTATAATACACAAAATGTAGAAGATGTAGAAGTAATTAAACATTTTAAGACATATTTAGAAGCAGGAACACTAATTCATAAAGATGATTTATCTATTTTTTATAATGCTATCTACCATGAAGATAACAATAATCAATTCCGTATTTATGATGATGGAAAAGAATTGTGGATTAATATTCAAAGTTCATTAATTCATAATAGTCAAGGTTTTCCAATAAAAGCGATTGGGATATGGAAGGATATTACTGATGAGAAGAAAACATATGATAACTTAGTCAATCTTTCACAAAGAGATCCATTAACTAAGTTGTATAATCAAGTGATGGCAGAAAAGCTTGTACAAAAACAAATAGATGCATGTAAGGAAGGAGTTTTATTGTTAATTGATATTGATGAATTTAAACATGTGAATGATCATTATGGACATTTAATCGGGGATAAGATTATTTGTAGTATTGCCAATATCTTAAAGGAAAACAGTCGTAATAGCGATATTGTCGCAAGAGTGGGTGGCGATGAGTTTTTATGGTTTATGCAAGGAGCGAATCTTGAAGACGCTAATCAAAGAATAAGATTATTGTTAGAAATTGTAAGGACAACGATATTTACAGAGAAAATCCAATTAACAATTAGTGTTGGTGCGACAAAATGGAAAGCACAACAAAAAGTATATAAAGATTTGTTTAGTGAGGCGGATCGTTTGTTATATCAAGCAAAAGCAAAAGGAAAAAATAACTACCAAATCAGTATTGCTAGTAGCGATTAAGAAGGATATATATAAATACTTTTATTGACGGTGTAAGCAAAAGTAAGACGATATTAAAAAGGGCCAGTAGTGGTCCTTTTACATTTTCTGATTTAAATTAACGTTTATTTATTTTATCTAAATCATCTAAATAGATTGGTATTTCTCCACACTTTGGGCATACCGCAGCGTTCACTTTGCCAATTGTATCCGACAATAAAAGATTGCCACCTTTCGCTAATACAAGTGTTCCTATGGCACTCCAGTTACTTACTTCTAGCCTATAATTTTCAATCATCTCTTCTTTACAACGCAAACATTTTCTCATTTTGTTTCTCCTCGTATAGTATTTAATATAATCATCTTTACTTCTAACTTGATTATACAAAAGTGGTTGTAAAAAAGAAAGGATAGGAACACAATGTTTTGAAAAGTAAAACCCATGCTTGCCAAAGGAAAGCAAGTTATATTATAATGAACAGGTAAATATAAGCGATGAATGGAAGAGTACAGTTAAATTAGCTAATAGAGAGTAAGGGGTGGTGGAAACCTTACAGTGAACATAACTAGAAGATGGCCCATGAGCTACTCGATAAGAGCGCATAATCAAGCGTTATTGATGAGGTGCATAGCAAAGATATGCACGAAGTAAGGTGGTACCACGATCAACTCGTCCTTTGGAGGAGTTTTTTTATTTATTAGGAGGAATATATAATGGAAAAAGAAAAGTATTATTTAACAACGGCAATTGCGTATACATCAGGTAGACCACATATTGGAAATACCTATGAAATTATTTTAAGTGATGCAATCGCAAGATATAAAAGAGCACAAGGATATGATGTGTTTTTTCAAACAGGAACAGATGAACATGGACAGAAGATTGAAGAAAAAGCGGCTGCACAGGGAATTACACCACAACAGTTTGTTGATGGAGTGGCAAAAAAGATTAAAGATAACTGGGATTTAATGAATACAAGTTATGATAAGTTTATTAGAACAACAGATAAAGATCATGAAGTACAGATTCAAAAAATCTTTAAAAAGTTGTATGAACAAGGGGATATTTACAAATCGACTTATGAAGGGTTGTATTGTACACCTTGTGAGTCATTTTGGACAGAATCACAGTTAGTAGATGGAAAATGTCCTGATTGTGGTAGAGAAGTAAAGAAGGCAAGTGAAGAAGCATACTTCTTTAAGTTAAGCAAATATGCAGATCGTTTAGTACAATACTACAATGAACATTTAGAGTTTATTCAACCTGAATCAAGAAGAAATGAAATGATTAATAACTTCATTAAACCAGGTTTACAAGATTTATGTGTATCAAGAACAAGTTTTACATGGGGAATTCCTGTTGATTTTGATCCTAAACATGTGGTGTATGTATGGATTGATGCATTAAGTAACTATATTACAGGATTAGGTTATGATGTAGATGGAAATCATAAGGAAAACTTTAAAAAGTATTGGCCAGCAGATATTCATATAATTGGCAAAGATATTGTTCGTTTCCATACTATTTATTGGCCGATTATGTTAATGGCATTAGATTTACCATTGCCTAAAAAAGTATTTGGACACCCTTGGTTGTTGATTGGTGATGGAAAAATGAGTAAATCGAAAGGAAATGTTATCTATGCAGAAGATTTAGTGAAATACTTTGGGGTAGATGCGGTTCGTTATTTCTGTTTACATGAAATGCCATTTGCTCAAGATGGAACGATTACATGGGAATTAGTTATTGAAAGAACGAATTCCGACTTAGCGAATGTATTAGGAAATTTAGTAAATCGTACCATTTCGATGAGTAATAAATACTTTCATGGAAAAGTAGAAAATACGAATGTTAAAGAAGTGATTGATGATGAATTAATTAACCTTGCTTTAGCAACACCAAAGAAAGTAGCAGAAAAGATGGAGCAGGTGCGTGTAGGAGATGCATTAGATGAAATCTTTGTGTTATTAAAACGTTGTAATAAATATATTGATGAAACAACACCTTGGGTATTAGGTAAAGAGGAAAGCAAACATGCACGTTTAGCAACCGTAATGTATAATCTATTAGAGAGTATTCGTATTGCGGCAGTGTTACTTCAATCCTTTATGCCAGATACAGCAAAGAAAATCTTAGAGCAGTTAAATACAACAAGTACAACATTAGAAAGTGTTGAAACATTTGGCAATTTAAATAGTGATAAAGTAGTAGAAAAACCAGAAATCTTATTTGCTCGTATTGATGAAAAAGAAATGATGGAAAGAATTAATGCTGATTTAACACAAGCAAAGCCAGTGGAAAGTAAAAAAGAAACAAAAGCAGAAATCACTTTTGAAGAGTTTATGAAAACAGAAATGAAGGTAGGTGTTGTGGAACGTTGTGAAAAGCACCCGAAAGCTGATAAGCTATTAGTTTCACAAGTGAATATTGGTGATGAAGTCAGACAAATTGTAAGTGGCATTGCCCAAAGCTATACACCTGAACAGATGGTTGGTAAAAAAGTAATCGTAGTTACTAACTTAAAAACAGCGAAGATTCGTGGCGTAGAAAGTCAAGGAATGTTACTTGCTGGAGAAGATGATAAAGGGATTGAATTAGCAAGTGTAAGTGGACTTGCAATTGGAAGTATTGTTCGCTAATGAAAAAACTAAATCAAACTAGTAATATTTTATTATTAGTAGCGATTGCTTTCTTCATTAAGGCATACTTAGATCAAAATCTGTCATTAGTAATCGTTGGCTTATTATTGGTCATCTTATCCCTGTTTAGAAGAATGTTGATAAAACAAGCATTGGCAATGGATCAAGAAGAAGATTTTACAGGAAAAGATATGATTGTTCGCTATTTAAATCGTGATCCTATCCTATATGCAGAAATGTTAGAAGTGTATCGACGTGGGAACTGCGATATATTATATGAAGAAATAGATGGTATTTTGTTGTATGATCATACAAGTCATGAATATTTAGCAACTGCTAAAAATAAAGCAGGGGCAAAAGATATTTTGTTAAAAGTACCCAGTGATTATGAGATACTCATTGTTCACGATGAAATCTTTTTAACCTTAGAAAATCGTGATTTTAAGTTTGCAAGAAAGAAAATCTTTTATAATCATATATATGAAAAAAGGGGCATGTATAAAATATTTGCGAATAATTTACATTTTCGTATGCTTGATGAAAGCTATCTTGATACGATAAAAGAAACATACAGTGCTCGTGATCTATGTACAAACGATTATCTTCTATCTCGTATTAAAGAAGGGATAATGGGAGCTTTTATACAAGAAAATCTTGTCGGTTTTATCGGTATGCATGATAATGGTTCGATTGGTTTGATGGAAGTGTTTGAACCCTATCGACATAAGCATGTTGGTACGCTATTACAAATGATGTATGTGAATCATCTCTTAGAAAATAAGTATGAGGGAATCCTCTATACACAGATTTTTGCAGAAAATGAAATCAGTATGCATTTACAAGAAAAACTGTATTTTAAAAAAGCAAGTAAACCTAGTTATTGGTATTTTAGTAAATAAACACTATCTTTAATATAAGTATAGTGTTTTTTTGTTGTTGACAATTTCAACGGATAATGATTAACTGTAAGAGTTATTTTGGGGTGGCGTATGAAAAAAGAAACGATAAAAATAATCAGTTGTATTGTGATGAGTGTATTAATGGTGGTAGTCGCAGAAGTGTACCATGAAAAAGAAATCATCTTTCCAGAGATTGCAGCATTACTCATTGGTGCATGGGCTGCACCATCACAACCATGGCGAGTGAATAAAATGAGGTTGTTTTTACTAATGAGTATATCCACATTAGTAGGAATTTTCATTGTCAGATATATTGAACTAGCATTGTATTGGCAAATCATGATTGCTTTTACATACGCAGTATTTGCAATTTTACTATCAAGAACTTCCTTAGTACCGTTAATTTCTGCTTGTATCTTACCAGTAATTATGCAAACAGAAACAATCATTTATCCAATTTCTGTAATGGTCATGAGTGTCATTGTGATTGGTGTACAGTATATCATGGAAAAATATGGCATAAGAGAAAAGGAACCATTTATGGAATATTGTTGTGATTTAGAAGGATATATAACGTGGGGTAAGCGATATATCATGATTGCTGTTTATGTAGGTATTGCAATCATGAGCAAACAACTTTATTTAATTGCACCACCTTTATTTGTAATTTTTGTGGAACTAAGCAATCGTAGAAGTAAATTAAGAAGTAGTCGCCATGTATTAACTATTGTTGTTGTTTTTGCGAGCATCATTGGTTATCTAGCAAGATGTTTAGCCATTTATTTCATGTTGCCATTAAGTGTATGTGCCTTATTTGCAATGCTTGCTTTATTTTATTTATTTAAGAAAACAAATATTATGTTTCCTCCAGCAGGGGCAATTGTATTATTACCGTTAATCTTAAGTGAAAAACAGTTGTATTTATATCCTATCCTTGTGAGTATCAGTGCGATCATTTTGATTTTTATCGCAATGAAGGGATTTAAAAAAGGAAAAAACTATCACGAAGTATAAAGAGATTAGATAAAAATCCACAGTTTGAAGATTTTTATTGTAAAAATAGGGAAAAAAAGAAAAAAGTGAAGAAAATTTTTAAGTTTTTTAAAATTTTGGCATATATCATAGTAAGGAGTGATAAAATGTTAAAATTAGAAAAACTTAGTAAAGATTATGGAAATGGGAAAGGAATCACGAATCTATCGTTTCAAGTAGCACAAGGAAAAATCTGTGGTTTATTAGGAAGTAATGGTTGTGGAAAAACGACGACCTTTCGTATTTTGTTAGGTTTGATTGAACAGGATAGTGGCAATGTCTACTATCAGAAAAAACAATTAGAAAAAAATAATTATTGCTTATTTGGCTATGTTCCAGAGGAGCGAAGTATGCTTAGAAGTTTAAGTGTAAAAGAACATGTCTATTATTTAGCTCGTTTAAAAAAGATGAGTTATGAAAAGATTCAAGAAAGTTTTGACTATTGGAGTCAGTATTTAAAGATTGAAGAATATAATGATACGAAGATTATTGAGTTATCCAAAGGGAACCAACAAAAAGTACAGATGCTTTGTGCATTGATACATAATCCAGACATCATTATTTTTGATGAGCCTTTAAATGGATTAGATGTAAATAACGTGGATATATTTAAAGGGTTATTAATGAAGTTAAAACAAGAGAAAAAAGTCATTTTAATTTCCTCTCATCAGTATCATAATATCGAGCATTTTTGTGATTATGTTGTTTATTTAAAAGAAGGAAAAATACTGTTTAAAGGGGATATTGAAAAGTTAAAGCTGAAGAAAGCACTTCGTTATTTAAGCATACATACAAAAAAAGATATATTGTTAAAAGAAGTGGGTGTGCTTGCACATCGTAGAGAAAAAGATTATTTAATACTTACAATGGAAAACAAAGAGGCGAGTTATGCGTGTATTGAGAAGTTGTTAGCCAAAGGAATTGAAGATTTTTCTTTAGAATTAATCTCCTTACAGGATATTATTCGGGAGAAATCAGCATGAAAGAGCTAATACGTTTTTCTTTATATCGCCGCTTTAATAATAAATCGACAAAACTATTTAATCTTATTATTTTTATGGTAATTGGTGCCGCTTGTTTTAGTGATTTCATCATTGATTGGATTAACCCTTCTTTTAATGAAAAAGAAATTGTGTATGTACAAAATGTAGATGAGCAATTACTATCCTATCTAAATGAGCATAGTGCAGATACCTATCTTTTTAAAGTGATGAAGGAAAAGAAGAAAACATTGTTAGAAGAAGGATATATGATTCTCGAACAAAAAACAGATTATTTTATTATTCATAGTAAGTATGCATTAAATCCAGTGAACC
>SAAR01000422.1 GCA_009916335.1 Erysipelotrichia bacterium
ATGTGATTTATATTGCCATTGTGGCGATTGGGCAGCAGATAGTGGAAGTTGTTTTAGATGCGAGTGAAGCGTTAGATTTACACGTGGGCGATAGGGTCAATATTGGAACTAAAGCGTTTGCGCCAATAATAACATTTCAAAAAGAGCGGTTGTAGGGTATAAAAATTTAAATAAAAAGGTATACAGATGTTAAAAAAAGGGGTAGTAAGTTTTTTAATTTTATGTAATCTGTTAATGGCGAATGATGGAGAGAAGAAGAATTTAAATTTCGCTGTTGAGTATACAAGCCATGCAACATCATATTATTATGCAGAAGCGAAAGGGTTGTTTAAAAAAAATAGTATCGACGTCAATGATGTTAAGGTATATGTTAGTGGCGCAGCAGTAGCAACAGCCTTTGTTAAAGAACATTTTGATGTTGCGTATATGTGTTTAGTCCCCGCTATTATTACTTATGCAAATGGTGGCGTGCCTATTAAAATTATTGCAGGGACACACAAAGATGGTTATGGTGTTGTTGTGAATAGTGCTAAAATTAAAACGCTTCAGGACTTAGGAAAAGAGGGAATAAAAATAGGAGTAGGACCTAAAGGAACGGTTACAAGTTTTATACAAGAAGTTTTAATTGAGAAAGCCAACCTCGATGCGCAAAAGGTGAGAAAAAATTTTCTGACCATGAATTCATCTAAACAAATTATGGCTTTAAAATCAGGTCTTGTTGATGCTGTTATTTTACCAGAGCATTTTGCAACTCTTGCTTCTCACATGGAAGGCATGAGTATGTTGGTATCGAGCCAAGATTTGTGGAAAGATTTACAAGGAAGTGTCATTGTAGTATCTGATAAAATGCTTAAGGAGTACCCAAAAACCGTTACAAAGCTAAAACAGATAAATCAAGAAGCGATTGATGCGATTAACAAAGATAATGATGAAGCCTCTATCATAGTAGCTAAGAATTTAAATGTATATCAAGATCGTATTAAAAATGAGACAAAAACACCTGAAATTGATCTTAGTGTTACCCCACAAATTGCTAAAGGGTCTATTCAAAACTTGGGACTTACTTCCAAAATATCCGAAAAAGATGTTCAAGAAGTGATTGATAAAATGGTTGAGTATGGGTTTATTAAAAAATCATTTGATGCTAAAGAGATTTTAGTGGTGGATTAGTAATGTTTAAAAAATACATTTTAAATTTTTTATTGCTTAATAGCCCTATTTTTCTTTTTCTTATAATTTGGGAATTGGCTGGCAGAATTGCACAAACCCCTCTTTTACCCTCCTTTTCAACTGTGATAATCGAGTTTTATCATCTTCTTTATTCAGGAATTATTGTCGAAAATTTAAGTCACTCTTTTGTAAGGGTTGCTATAGGGTATTTGCTAGGAGGTTTATTGGGTATTGTTGTCGGTATTTTAATGGGAATGAATGTTATGATAGAACGATCACTAAAACCTCTTATTAGCTTACTTTTACCTATTCCAACTTTGGGATGGTTACCGCTTATGATGTTATGGATTGGTATTAACGAAGCACTACCTATCACACTTATTTTTATCTGTGCTTTTTTCCCAGTAGCGTATGCAACGTTATTGGGTATCAAGGAAATTCCTTATGAATATATTAATACGGCAAAATCCTTAGGTGCTTCATCGTGGTATATTTTGATACGAGTTATACTTCCTCTAGCGTCTCCTAGCATTTTTACAGGGTTGCGATTGGAAGCGGGTATGGTGTGGAAAACGGTTTTAGCTTCTGAGATGTTCGCTATTCCTACAGGGATTGGATCTATGATGATTCAAGCAGAGAGTTTGATTCGTGTTGATATTATTATGGTCTCACTTATGCTTTTAGCCTTTATGAGTTTTAGTTTTGAAAAAAGTATTTATTGGCTAGAACATTATGCAACTAAAAATTGGAGGTAGTTTATGGCAACGATTAGGATGCAAAATATTTCTACTTCTTATTGTTTGAAAGATATTAATTTAACCATACATGATGGTGAATTTATGGTTATTTTAGGACATTCTGGAGCGGGGAAAAGTACACTTTTAAACATTCTTGCAGGTTTTGTTGGACATAGTGGCGATCTTTATTTTGATGAAAAACGAATGAATCAGATTGTCACACAAAAAAGGGAGATAAGTTATTTACATCAAGCCATTCATCTCTTCCCTCACTTAGATGTTTTTGATAATATTGCCTTTGGATTGCGTGTAAAAGGGATGAGTAAAGGAAGTTTAGAAAAAAAAGTATCTGAAATAATGGAAACACTTCATATTTCTCATTTGAAAAGTAGGTATCCTAAAAATTTAAGTGGAGGTGAAAAACAGCGTGTAGGAATTGCTCGTGCTATTGTCACAAAACCAAAAATTTTGCTTTTAGATGAACCTTTGTCTAGTTTGGATGAAGCGACAGCTCAGGAAATAAGAACTGAATTAAAGATACTTCAAGAAAAATTGCATCTTAGTGTTATTTACGTTACACATACTATAATTGATGCAAAAGTATTAGCGCATAGAGTCGTTGGTCTTAATAGGGGGTTTATAGAATATATAGGAACACCTCAAGAAATTTTTAAAAATTAAATAATGGTAAGAAGGGATTTGGTTTAGAGTGGTGTTTATGTATGAAGTTTTTAATTTTAATATTTTGGATTAAAGCGCGATGATGCAAACAGTAGAGCAGATCTTTTCAAGCTCATTGGAAGAAAAAAAGTCCACTTTTCTAAGTTTTTTATGCCCCATTGAAGTGATGGAATCTTTACAT
>SAAR01000053.1 GCA_009916335.1 Erysipelotrichia bacterium
TATGCTTGTTGGATTAAGATTTCTAACCTAGGTATTTCAAGTATTTCTGGTGATATTCTTTTCTCAAAAAAAGATTTTGAATTAATTTAATTATAACATCTTCTTACTTAAAAGTGTTGTAGATTCAAGCTCTGTTTGTTTAATGCTTGAAAATTAATGTAAATTAACCAAAAAACTAACCAAGCAATCAAAATCATTAGTTGAATAAAAAATAAAGTCCATCAGTGAAAAAATGATGGACTTTATCTCATATTTTAAGTAACCTTTCCATTCCAGTCTGACTTTTGGGGGGCACAACACATACTGGTAGACTTTATTTTTCTACTCAAAATTTTTCTATTCATAGAAATGATATATTTTGTAATATTGTAAGCATGAACTGTAGTAATTATCAGAAATGAAAATATTATATAGAATTATTCCCGTTGTTCTTCTTCCCAGTCCTATCAAGCGATTAGAAGACTATAAAAATAAAAATCGCCACAAAGTTTTAGTGTTTTCAGATATAAAGGTGATTGAAATTGTTGGTGTAAGGACAGTTGGATTGCGTATAATATGGGTTATCTGATTGTTTTTTCAAAAAATTGAATTTTCTATCCTGAAATCACTCGTTGAAATTAGCAACTACGGGAATGATTCATATAAGTTGTAACTTTAATTTTTTTTTAAAAAAGTGTACAATATGTTTAGAGCAGGATTTTTTATGTTACGTTGGAGAACGCTATGAAGCTTTTAAAACGCTTCTAAACATAACGTTAGGATTTTATATATGAAAACCTATCACATATTAGTGACACCACCAGATATGATGTTATAAGATTGACCTAGTCTTCTTAAGTAAAGATAAAGAACAAGGACTATTAACTTTGACAGAACGAAAATACAGAATAGAAATTATTAGATTATTGCCCTGACAAAATATCAACGTAGATTAATAGCATGCTTTTTATATTGATCGAGGTTTACTGTTTTGTGCTAGTTTCTTTAGACAACGGAAAAAATTTCGGTATTCAAAAGCAGTCTAGTTCTCTGTGTTTTACTGCCATGCTTATGGAAGTTGTGAAAGATGAAAAAATAAAATGATATTAGAATGCTACGCTGATTTTTACCAAACGAACGAAAATATTGACACGTAAATCTGTTCTCTTCATTGAGGAATGAATCAACAACTATCCTCATTATATGTTTAATTATGAGTGTTCATTTAAGATGAATATTTGTGGCTACTTATTGTTGTAATTTACCTTAAATTATAATTTTCCGATTTCAAAGGTTATCCTTAACAAATAGACTAGGGAAAAGTGATAACATCAAAAGAGGTTAGGGTCAAGATTATTATTGATTTTTAAATAAAGGAATTATCTTATGGAAAGTTTATGGGCAAAGAAGGTAGAAAAAAATGGTGGTCTGTACTGGCTACCGCTTGTGCAACATCTGAATGATACAGCGGAAATAATTGGTTTATTATGGGAACATTGGTTAAGTCAGGGGCAAAGAAATTTAGTAATTTCTTTTGTTGGTGATGAGAATAAGGCCAAGAATGTTACACAACTATTGGGATATCTTCACGATCAAGCCAAGTGCACCCCCGCTTTCCAGACTAAAACAAGTTATAATAAATCAGACGATTTAGATAAACAATTACTAGAAAAACTCGAAAAAGAAGGCTTTATTGGTATCTCAACACTCTTTTTGACGAATTCGAATAAATCCTTACACGCACTAGCGGGACAAGTTTTGCTTGAATCTTACGGAGTCAATCAAAGCTTTTCGTCTATTATTGGCGGGCATCATGGTAAGCCAGTTGACACTAGTCAAGATGTTAAAATTCAGCTTGAAAGCTATGAAGCTAACTATTTTCAAAATGAGAAGGAAGAAGATCCTATTCATCAAAAATGGAAAGCGATTCAAAAAAAAATCTTTAATGATGGAATAGCTAAATACGATTTTAAAGACGCAGAAGCTATACCTGAGCTTTCTCAAAGTGCTTGTGTTATTTTAGAAGGTTTACTTATTATGGCTGATTGGATTGCTAGCAATGAGACCTACTTTCCATTAATTGAGATTGACGATGACGGCAGCTCTATCAACCAAGAGGAACGTATTCAAATAGGTTTTGAAAGATGGTTTAAAACCTATATGTGGGAACCTGAGGAATTTAGTGATACTGTTAAATTATATGATGATAGATTTGGGTTTGAACCAAGAGATGTGCAAGCAAAACTATCGATGTCAATTCAACAGGCAAGTAAACCAGGTATATTTATCCTAGAGGCACCTATGGGGGTGGGTAAAACTGAAGCTGCCTTGGTGGCAATAGAACAATTGGCCTTAAAAACTGGTCGTGCAGGGATGTTCTTTGGTCTACCAACTCAAGCAACATCCAATGGAATATTTACTAGAATAAAAGGATGGTTAGACAACATAATTAAAGATGCTGATCAAACGCAATCCTTAAATTTGCTACATGGGAAGGCTGCACTTAATGATGAATTTGATAAAATTCCTAAGGCTCAGGGAATTGATATTGACGGTGAAGAGAACGGAACAATCATAACTAATGAATGGTTTCATGGCAGAAAAACTGGTATGTTAGATGATTTTATTGTAGGAACTGTTGATCAGTTTCTACTGAGTGCTTTAAAACAAAAACACTTGGCTTTACGTCATCTTGGACTGAGTAAAAAAGTGGTAGTGATTGATGAAGTACATGCTTATGACGCTTATATGGGGCAATTTTTGTATCAAGCAATCCGATGGATGGGAGCCTACAGTGTACCGGTTGTTATTTTATCAGCAACTTTGCCAGGAGAGCGACGGGAAGAATTAGTAAAAAATTATTATCTAGGAACAGGGAAGAAATGGAAAGAGGCAATTAAACCAGATAATCTGGCTATACAGAATGCTTACCCTTTAATTACCTATAGTGATGGTAGCAAAATTGAACAGGTTACCCAATTTGAAAAACAAAAAGATCGGAAAGTTAATATCAATAGACTAGACGATAATGAGCTATTAGGCACATTGGAAGACTGTTTATCTGATGGTGGAATTGCAGGTATCATTGTTAACACGGTTAGGCGCGCACAAGAACTCTATCATTTAATCAGTGATCAATTTGGTCTGGAGAATGTTGAGCTGCTTCATTCTAGTTTTATAGCAACACAACGTGTTAAAAAAGAGACAAATCTTATGTCTGAAATTGGAAAAAATGCCATAAGGCCAGATAAAAAGATAATCATTGGGACGCAGGTGATTGAGCAGTCTTTGGATATTGATTTTGATGTATTATTCAGCGATTTAGCGCCCATGGATTTACTCATTCAGAGAATTGGGCGTTTACATCGACATGAGATCAGTCGACCTAATATGCTAAAAACTCCTCGGTTCTATGTACTTGGGACAAGCCAGACATTTGAATTTAATTCTGGCTCAAAAGCAGTGTATGGTGATTATTTGTTAATGAGAACGCAACACTTTTTACCAGAGCAAATCAACATTCCTTCTGATATTTCGTTCCTTGTTCAAGAGACATATGCTAAAGATGAAATAGATTTAGGTGAAGCCTATCGAAAAGCAAAGAATGATCAAGAAGTCTTTTTGCGTTGTAAAGAACAAAGAGCTAAAACATTTAGACTTGATAATCCCAATAAACCTAATAAAGGTAATTTAATTGGTTGGTTAAAAAATCCTAATCCTGATGATAGTGAAGAAAAAGGTAGTGCTCAAGTTAGAGATTCCTCAGATAGTATTGAAGTCATCGTAGTAAAAAAAACAGAAACAGGTATTTCTTTGGTTGGTGAGGATAAAGACCTTGATCTTTTAATAGACACGAAAAAGATGGCAACAAATACCATTAGATTACCACAAGCATTATCTGCAGACTGGACAATTGATAAAACCATATCTGAACTTGAAATGTATAATAAAAGGAAACTTTTTGATTGGCAAAGGCAGTCTTGGTTAAAAGGTTCATTAGGGATTATTCTTGATGAAAATAATCAATTTTTGCTTAATGGTTATAGATTAACTTATGATTTACAACTTGGATTAACCTATGAAAAGGAGGGAATAAATGGCTGAATTTAATTTGTTAGATGAACCTTGGATAAACGTGATGACTGATGATAAAGGAACGACCAAGGAAGTATCGTTAAAAGAACTGTTTGAACATGCTCATGACTATAAAAGTTTAGCAGGAGAAACGCCAACACAGGATTTTGCAATATTACGTTTATTACTTGCGGTTTTGCATACCGTGTTTTCGCGTTTTGATGCAAATGGCGAACAATATGAATGGGTGGAACTTGATGACAACTACAAGCAGACTAAATCCATAAATGAAGATGATGGTGAAGAGTATCAAGAGGCTTTGTTAGATACTTGGCGTGACTTGTGGGAAGCAAAAGCATTTCCTGAAATTATTGGTGCTTATCTCGAAAAATGGCGAGATCGATTTTATTTGTTTGGTGGCGATTATCCATTTTATCAAGTGACAGAAGATACTTTAAATTTACCAGTGAATAAAGCGAAGGTTAATCGCATTTCAGGAAAGACAATCAAACGAACACTTTCCGAGAGTGAAAATAAAACCATTCTTTTTTCACCAGAATTTGACGCTTTAAAAAGTAAATTAAGGAAAAGCGAGGTGTCAAGATGGCTAGTGTTATATCAAGGTGTAACAGGAACGGGAGATAAAGTAAAATTTGATAATCAACATAAAGACCAAAAACTTTCCAAAGGATGGCTTTATGATCTAGGCGGCGTGTATGTATCCGGTGATGATTTATTTGATACTTTATTGTTAAATTTAGCATTAATTCATCCTGAAGAAAGATATATTCAGATGCAACATCCAACATGGGAAGAAGACAGTAATGAGGAAATGTTACATCAGTTCAGAGAAGGAAAGACGTTAGATAATCTTGCTGCACTTTATACAAATTGGAGTCGTGCAATTAGGATACCTGATGATTTTGAAGAAATAAACGATTTTAGTGTTTCCATTATTAAGTTACCGGAAATTGATCATCAAAATAATTTTTTAGAGTTAATGACTGAATGGCGTTTTAATAAAACTGGTGACAATAAAGATACATTTACGCCTAAGAAGCATAGTTTAAATGAACAATTTTGGCGCTCATTTGGGATTACTTTCACACCTAACAACTTATCTCAACGACGGCCAGGTATCATTGAATGGATAATATATCTAAAAGATAAAGAAGTTACATTAAGACACCAGAAGTTTAATGCAGTTAGCATGGAAGATGATGGGAATGCAACTTCCTGGAATCCAGTAAATGAGATTTTTGATAATGTCAGTTTTGGAAATATTATATCGGATGCAACTGATGGATGGATAAATTCAATTGCAGGTGAAGTAGACAAAATAAAAAATGTGATTGATGGTGTTCTCTGGACATTTTCAAATGATATTAGAGTAATTAGAAATCTCAATTCGAATGAATTTGCTAATCGTACCAAACAAGAAGCTTATTTCCAAGTCGACATGCCATTTCGAGATTGGCTTTCAAGTATCCAACCTGATGATAGTAAAGAAGAAAAAATTAAGGAATGGCGTGCTATATTACGAACAATTGTTAAAAAGGAAGCGCAGAAATTAGTTGATTCAGCTGGTAATCGTGATTTTATTGGCATAGAAGATGGTGCGCATGTAAAAAACATTTTTACAGCTTATAATCGATTTAATTGGAAACTTAATGAGCAACTACCAAAAGAAGAGGAGGAAGAAAGGAAATGACAGACACCGTTTTTAATGTCACTGGTCGCATTATTATGCGACTTGCAAATACGACTCAGACGAGTTCAGGTAAAGCGACCTTAGCCCGATTGCGGCAGTCCATTGGCAAAAATATAGCTCAAACAGTAGAGGTTTGGCCAGAAGTGTTTTCAGAATTACCAGAATCTTTTTTGAGTCGAACTGGGGAACCAACCAGAGAAGAAAAGGCGATTTTTTCAAGTCTACAATTCTACGCTCTGCATCAACAAGCTAAAAGTGAGAGTGTCAATTCTTTGAATAAAACTGACAATATTGGTCAGTCATTAAAATCTTTACGGAGTAAAGATGATTCAAAAGCAATTGATCGTAGGTTTAATGCTATGGTTACATCAAGTACATTTGAAGAACTAAGTAATCATCTAAGACATTTGATTAAGTTATTGAAAAAAAGCAATGCAAAAATTTCTTATGCACAACTAGCGGATGATTTATTTTGGTATCAGAATGGATTTGAAGATAGAGTGAAATTGCGTTGGGGTCAAAGTTACTATTCAAATATAAAAAAAGAAAAATAGACAAATAATAAGGAGAAAATCATGACAAATCATAACCTATTTTTAGACATTCACGTAATCCAAGCTGTTCCCCCTTCGAATATCAATCGAGATGATACGGGAAGTCCCAAAACAGCACAGTATGGTGGTGTGACACGTGCAAGAGTGAGTTCTCAGAGTTGGAAAAAAGCGATAAGAGATTATTTCAATACAAATGGTTTATATGCCAATGTTGGCATTCGTTCACTAGATATTATTAGGTATATCGCAGATAAAATTCAAGAAAAAGATTCAAGTAAGACTGAAGATGACGCAATTAAACTAGCGAGTGACACCTTGGATAAAGCGGGAGTGAAATCAAAAGATAATCGTTTGAAGGCCCTTTTCTTTATTGGATCAGATCAAGCTGAGAAATTGGCTGAAGCTGCTATCGACGGCATTGCCGATAAAAAAGAATTACATGCTATTTTGAAAAATAATCCGGCTATTGATATCGCTTTGTTTGGTCGTATGGTTGCTGATGATCCGTCCCTAAATGAAGACGCATCTGCTCAAGTAGCACACGCTATTTCAACACACGCTGTGCAAACAGAATTCGACTTTTTTACTGCTACGGATGACCTAGCTCGTGAAGACAACGCAGGCGCTGGAATGTTGGGAACTATTGAGTATAATTCATCTACACTATATCGTTATGCTAATGTTGCTGCGCATGAATTAGTTAAGCGACTTGAAGATAATAAAGAAGCAACTAAAAACGCTTTGATGTTATTTGTTGAATCATTTGTAAAATCAATGCCAACGGGTAAAGTCAATACATTTGCCAATCAAACTTTGCCTAGTGCAGTCGTTGTGACTTTACGTAGTGATAGACCTGTTAATATTGTGACTGCTTTTGAAATGCCAGTTAAAACTAATGGGGGGTATATTGAAAACTCAGTTAAGCAACTTGAAAAAGGGTTGAAGGATGCGCAAACGTTTGTTGCCACCCCGTTGTCAACGTTATCGATTGGTTTAAAAGAAAATAATCAATCTGATTTTAATGCTTTATTGGAACAATTAGGTAAAGTCTTAGAAGAAAACTTGTAATGAGGAGGTGAAAAATGACAACCATCTTATTAAAGTTAGCTGGTCCCTTACAGTCATACGGTGTTGATTCACATTTTGAGACTAGACAAACACAACGTTACCCATCTAAAAGTGCGATGATTGGTATCATTGCAGCAAGTTTAGGACTTCATCGTGATCAAGATGATGAAATTCAGGTACTCAATCAGTTGGATTTTGTGGTCAGAATTGATCAACCAGGTGAACTTTTACGTGACTTTCATACAGCTCATGCCATAAAAAAAGACGGAAAGCCTAATCGCACCTATGTAAGTCATCGATATTATCTACAAGATGCTATATTCATCATTGCGATTAGTGGATCAGAAGTACTAATGCAAAAAGTTTCTAAGGCGCTAAAATCGCCCTATTTTCAGCCTTTTATGGGTCGGAGATCCCTTCCTTTGAATAGCGATTTTTTCATGGGTGAAGTTGAAGAAGCACCAGTCACAGTTTTGAAAAATTTGGAATGGCAAGCATCAAAATGGTATCAAAAAAAGAATAAAAATATTTCCCAACTTGACTTATATGCAGATGCTAATTTACTAGATAGTGGCGAAACTTTAATGCCACGAGATCGTGTTATGTTATTTTCGCAACAAAAAAGACAACACGGCTTTAGACCAGTAAAACATATCCGCATTTCAGTGATAAAAAAAGAAATTTCAACTACGCATGATGTATTTTCAGTTTTGGAAGGAGGCCTATAATGTATTTATCGCGAGTAGAAATTGATACAAAAAATCGGAAAAAAATGCGTGATTTAACACACGTAGGTGTTTATCATGCATGGGTTGAAGATAGTTTTCCAAATCAAACTTTTAATAGCGATGGAGTTTTTCCACGAAAGTTATGGCGTATTGATAATATTAATCAAAAGAAATATCTACTTTTGGTTAGCGAAGAAAAACCCGAACTTGAAAAGCTAGAAAAATATGGGGTTAATGATACTAGTCAAACAAAAAATTATCAGCCCTTCATTGATAGTCTAAAAAATGGAGAAAAAGTTCGTTTTAGACTTGTTGCAAATCCAGTAATCTCAAAATTTGTACCAGGTCAACGTGGTCGTGTCATGCCACACGTGACAATTGAGCAGCAAGAACAATTTCTAATTGCTAGATCTGATAAAAATGGATTTATGCTTAAGGAAGGTGAATTTGCTGTAATAGACCATGAATTTGTCAATTTTAAACACAAATCTGGAAAAACACCAAGATTAAGCAAAACAACTTATGAAGGTAATCTTACTATTACAAATATAGATAAATTTAAAGCATTATTAGTCAAAGGATTTGGTAAGAAGAAAGCATATGGATTTGGGTTAATGACTGTCATTCCTATTGGAGATTAAATGAAAAAACAGGTCGGTGCAAAGAAGACGGAGTTACAAGAGTTACCAAGGGTGAGTGATAGAGTTACTTTTATTTACATTGAGCACGCAAAGGTAAATAAACAAGATTCTTCGATAACTGTTTTAGATTCACGCGGAACGGTAAGAATTCCTGCTGCTATGACGAGTGTGTTATTATTTGGTCCGGGAACAGATATCACACATCGTGCAATGGAGTTGATAGGAGACACAGGTACAAGTGTAGTCTGGGTAGGTGAGCGAGGAGTGAGACAATACGCTCACGGTCGTGCCTTATCACATTCGAGCCGTTTTTTGGAAAAACAAGCCAAATTAGTTAGTAATACTCGTACAAAACTAACTGTAGCTAAAAAAATGTATCAAATGCGTTTCCCGGATGAAGATGTTTCAAATTTAACCCTTCAACAATTACGTGGTAGAGAAGGAGCTAGAGTTAGAGGTATATATAGAAAACAGTCCAAAAAATATCAAGTAGAATGGTCTGGTCGAGACTATAATCCAGATAATTTTGAAGATGGAACAGTTATTAATCAAGCACTCAGTGCTGCCCATGTTGCATTGTATGGTGTGTGCTATAGTGTTATGGTTGCATTGGGAATTTCTCCAGGTCTTGGTTTTATTCATGTTGGTCATGATTTATCATTTGTATATGATATTGCAGATTTATATAAGGCACAGACAACTATCCCAATCGCTTTTGAAGTAGCGCATGAATATGATAAAGATGATGATATTGGTGGGATTACAAGAAGATGTGTGAGGGATGCCTTTCTTGATGGTAAAATCATGCAACAAATTGTTAAAGATTTACAATATTTACTGGGAGTTCCTGAAAATGAAAAAATAGAAACAGATATTATAAATCTTTGGGATGATAAAGAGGCGCATGTTAAATATGGTGTCAACTATAGTGAGGATTAATGCATTATGCCAATGACCGTTATTACTATGACAAATACTCCGCTAAAAATTCGAGGTGATTTAACTAAATGGATGCAAGAGATTTCAACAGGTGTTTATATCGGTAATTTTAATTCGCGAGTGAGGGAACAGCTGTGGAAACGTGTCACTGAAAGCATTGGAAGTGGTCAAGTGACAATGAGTTATTCAAGTCGAAATGAATTAGGATATGATTTTGAAACATTTCGTACTAACCGAATGAATATTGATTATGATGGGATACCATTGGTATTATCTCCAGGTCTGCACAATGAAGAAAATCATTTGAAACTAGGGTATAGCAACGCTTCCAAATTTCATCAAATTAAGAAGTTTTCTGAGTCAAAAACACATTCAGTTAATACAGCACTAACATATGTTGTGTTTGATCTTGAAACGACAGGTCTTAATCCAGAGAGTGATCAAATTATTGAGATTGGTGCTGTTAAAGTTGAGGGAGAAATTAAGACCGAGTTTCAGATCTTGATATCTTATGAAAAACAGTTACCAAAAGAAATTAAAGAACTCACTGGTATAACCGATGATTTGCTTCTGAAAGAAGGTCAGGAAATAAAAATAGCAATGAAAAAATTTGCCAATTTTGTTAAAGACAGTCCATTAGTTGGATATAACGTTGATTTTGACAGAAATTTTATTCAAAGTACTAAAAATAAATACAATATTTCAAATTTTGATAAAAATCAGTTTATCGATTTGATGAAGTTTGTAAAGAAAGAAAAAATGTTTCTTGAAAATTACAAACTAAAAACATCATTAAAAGCATATGGAATTTTAGAAAATGTACCACATCGAGCATTAGAGGATACAAAGTTGATGGTTAATTTAGCAATGAAAGTGAATGGATTTCAAAAATTTTTGAAAAAAAGTCTTGATAAATAAAGGATCGATTAGTGTATTACCCGCACATGCGGGGGTGATCCCAACATCAGAAGTTGAAAAGACTGATGAAAAACGTATTACCCGCACATGCGGGGGTGATCCTAAAGCGGCAGTCGGTCATGGATTCTTGGTCAAGTATTACCCGCACATGCGGGGGTGATCCAAGCCACAGCGCACGCTATGACTTGATTAATTAGTATTACCCGCACATGCGGGGGTGATCCTGTTTTTTCAGTTCTGGATTTTGATAATAAATGGTATTACCCGCACATGCGGGGGTGATCCTATCACAGCAATGAGTGAAAATCGACAGCAAGTGTATTACCCGCACATGCGGGGGTGATCCTAGAAATTTTGGGTGTCCAATCCTCTTCCCTTAGTATTACCCGCACATGCGGGGGTGATCCTATTTCAACGTCAACAAAATAGTCACTTATCGTGTATTACCCGCACATGCGGGGGTGATCCTAAAAATTCAGAAGGTAGCACGACATTGACAGCGTATTACCCGCACATGCGGGGGTGATCCCAGATTGAGTTGCTGTAGCTGCTGCAACAATGAGTATTACCCGCACATGCGGGGGTGATCCTGTGATAATAATAGCTAGTCCTATCGCTGCTCCGTATTACCCGCACATGCGGGGGTGATCCTGATAGAGGGGTGGTCAGATTTTTATGAGATATGTATTACCCGCACATGCGGGGGTGATCCCGAAACTATTCCAGAGGGCGGTGCACAGCCCGAGGTATTACCCGCACATGCGGGGGTGATCCTAATATACTAGACTAATAAATAAATACTTGACTGTATTACCCGCACATGCGGGGGTGATCCTAAGTTTTCCTGTGTTGTGTCTCCGCTTGGTTTGTATTACCCGCACATGCGGGGGTGATCCTAAAGCAGCAGTTGGTCATGGTTTCTTAGTTAAAGTATTACCCGCACATGCGGGGGTGATCCTTTGTTACCAGCTGCTTTAAATTGCGCGATAGCGTATTACCCGCACATGCGGGGGTGATCCTAAATTTCTCTTCTTTCAACTTCTTTGCTGTTAGTATTACCCGCACATGCGGGGGTGATCCTCAAATACCGCTCAATTTCTTTATCTTTAGTCGGTATTACCCGCACATGCGGGGGTGATCCTGGCTCAATATCCCGCTTAAACTGATAAAATATCGTATTACCCGCACATGCGGGGGTGATCCTAAACCTAGCTTGGCTTTTAGTGTGGTTCAAGCGTATTACCCGCACATGCGGGGGTGATCCTCATTACGCTCACAGGATGCCTTCAATAAGTTGGTATTACCCGCACATGCGGGGGTGATCCTAAATGTTGTATTATAGTATCATCAAATAAAGCGTATTACCCGCACATGCGGGGGTGATCCTGCCATTATAATGTACCTCCTAGTGCGATTATCGTATTACCCGCACATGCGGGGGTGATCCTTGAGCGGTTCGGCATTGCAATCGAATGTAGCTGTATTACCCGCACATGCGGGGGTGATCCTAACATACGCTCAATCAAAAAGAATGATTTTAAGTATTACCCGCACATGCGGGGGTGATCCCCTATCACTTTAGGTTCTTCTGTCTGCTTGTTGGTATTACCCGCACATGCGGGGGTGATCCTAAAGCGGTTCGATTCCGCTTGTGTAAGTAGCTGTATTACCCGCACATGCGGGGGTGATCCTGGTGTATTAGATGCCAACTTTGGTGGCACAGGGTATTACCCGCACATGCGGGGGTGATCCTTGGAGGCTTACTATGGGAATGTTACTACAAAGAGTATTACCCGCACATGCGGGGGTGATCCTATTCTTGGCGTTGACATCATTCGTTCTAATAAGTATTACCCGCACATGCGGGGGTGATCCTAACCGAGAGCTATATGATAGCTTAAAATGAAAGTATTACCCGCACATGCGGGGGTGATCCTGCGGATGTCGTTGCTAATGTTCAAGTAAAAGGGTATTACCCGCACATGCGGGGGTGATCCTTAAGGCACGACCTGATGAGTTAGACGGAACACGTATTACCCGCACATGCGGGGGTGATCCTGCCACACCTGCTGGAAATGATAATCTTAATTAGTATTACCCGCACATGCGGGGGTGATCCCGGTTACACAGTCGAAAAACCGCAGCTGTTCTAGTATTACCCGCACATGCGGGGGTGATCCTCCGTCTCTCCTAAATCATACACTACAACACCTGTATTACCCGCACATGCGGGGGTGATCCCTTTCGGAAGATGTAACATATGCAGACATTGGAGTATTACCCGCACATGCGGGGGTGATCCTGGCAAATAGACCAGACCGACAAGGACCACACCGGTATTACCCGCACATGCGGGGGTGATCCCAGCTCAAACATGGTCTCCAAGTTATGCGACTAGTATTACCCGCACATGCGGGGGTGATCCCGATGTTCAGAATCTTGTCATACTCAGAATCTGGTATTACCCGCACATGCGGGGGTGATCCTATTTATCCGCAATCATCATAATACTAGTATACGTATTACCCGCACATGCGGGGGTGATCCCGGTACTGGTTCAACATTCTACTTTTACGGACAGTATTACCCGCACATGCGGGGGTGATCCTACTCATAAAAACTGATAGCTGTTTCATATCCTGTATTACCCGCACATGCGGGGGTGATCCTGGAGGATATTGTACCAAGCTTACTAGAAAAAAGTATTACCCGCACATGCGGGGGTGATCCTAAAAGTCATCATCATTTTCGATCATCATTTTAAGTATTACCCGCACATGCGGGGGTGATCCTACAGTTCAGTCCGTTCAGCTAAAGTCATTTTCGTATTACCCGCACATGCGGGGGTGATCCTGGCTACCAATTTAAAAATAATGTCATCAATACGTATTACCCGCACATGCGGGGGTGATCCTTTCAACATATATGACACCTATTTTTTTAAAAAAGTATTACCCGCACATGCGGGGGTGATCCTAAAGACTTGGAAGCGAGCAAATCAGACAGACAGTATTACCCGCACATGCGGGGGTGATCCTTGATAACGCAAGTAAGGCGTTTCGTCTCGCAAAGTATTACCCGCACATGCGGGGGTGATCCTCAATTTGGCTGCATAGTGAAATTGACTTTGACGTATTACCCGCACATGCGGGGGTGATCCTAATCAATCTGCAACCATTTCAACAAAAGCCAAGTATTACCCGCACATGCGGGGGTGATCTTGATCCTGGAACTTTAACTGATGGTAATAGTACTAATTTTGTTTGTTTTTTAGAATAAACTATTGTAACAGGGTTTGTAGCTATGAAATTTAATTGAAATTGCAAAACTAACCAAAAAACTAACCAAGCAATCAATAAAATCATTAGTTGAATAAAAAATAAAGTCCATCAGCAAGAAAAAAACTGATGGACTTTATTTTTTATTTAAATTTCTAGCTATCGATTGATGTTATCCTTAAATCCCAAATTGTAAAATGAAGTTAGCCACCTCAGGGAAAAAATTTTCCCACTAAAAAACACCTCAAAGATGCTATGCTGTAATTAAACAGATACCAGTCA
>SAAR01000423.1 GCA_009916335.1 Erysipelotrichia bacterium
ACGCTGCAAATATACAACAATTATCGGGAATAGAAAATCGATTAGGAAACAGATTAAAGTTTATCGTCCGAAGGAAGGCAACCCTCCACTGAAAAAAAAAGAGCCCTGGCGGAACTTTTGAACATCGAAATCTTTTATTGGGGATCATAACCGCAAAAAAAGTAAAAAGGCTAGAAAACTAAGCAAATATTTCAACCCTAATCATTCGAAAAATAAAGATCTGACTAGCAATAACAAGACAGCAATTACAATGTCTGGGAGAAAAGATTTTATAAGCTATATTTGCAAACAATAATCAGATATTGAAGTTTTATAGTAGGAAATCACTAACTTTGTGAATATTATATCCATAGACAGAATAAAGAATATGATACTTAAAAAAATAACCATCGAAAACTTTCGTTGCTTTAAAAGCTACAAAGTGGATTTAACGCCTGGGATAACTGTTTTTATCGGTAAAAATGGGGCAGGAAAAACGTCTCTATTAAATGCTATTCGTTATGGATTAAGTGTCTTTTTTTCCAATGATAGTACAATGGGAGATGACTTACTTATATCAGGCAATCCTGATCTAAAAGTCATTTCAACATTATCTACCGACTTCTATCGAGCCCCAAATGCAGATTTACCGGCAGTTGATTTAACAATAAACATGGAAGCTAATTTCAATGGTATCCCTTTAAATTGGGACTATTATAAACGTTCTACATCGGGAGCTTCACTGTTCGTTTCTAAGTATCAACAAGCGTATCGTACACTTATGGCAGAATACCATAACAGTGACCAACTTCCACTGTTTGTTTTCTATTCTGATTCATTTCCACACATCGATACTAGAACCAGTGATTTTGCCAAAAAAGCCATTAAAGAACAAGGCTATATTATCAGAAATTTTGCTTATTATAAATGGAATTCAGAAGTATCATGTACATCTATTTGGCAAAACAGATTCATTAATTCCATGATAAAACAACTTTCTCTTAGCGATACTGATCCGTTAAATTCGAACGAAGTAGAATACATAAAAAATAAATTACGTACTTTTTCTGAACCAATCAATTCTACACTCGAAGAGAGGAACAATTTTGAAATAAAAGATTTCTTTCCAGTTGTAGATGATAAGTCATTGTCACTATATCTGCGATTAAAAAATGAACGGGACGTTATATTTGACAATCTACCTGCTGGGTATAAAAGATTATATTCTATCGCTTTTGATTTGGCTTATAGATTGTATATTTTACGAAAGACAAACAAAGAAGATCCAAAAGGTGTTGTTATAATTGACGAAATAGATCTACACTTACACCCTTCTTTGGAACAAGAAGTCTTAGCTCGTCTAAAAAAAACATTTCCTAGTATTCAATTTATTGTATCTACACATTCTCCAATGGTATTATCTAATCTTAAAGTAAAAGATACAGGCAATATAATCTACAGAATGGAGACAGACGAAGAGACACCAAAAGCATTGTCTGATTTATATGGTGTAGATTATTCTACTGCTGTTTATGATTTTATGGAAACTCCTTATGGCGATAATGAGGTTAAACAAGAGATAGAGGCCATCTTAAGACTTTCAAGAAGAGGTAAGTCAGAATTAGCAGAAAAAAGGAAAGATGAACTTAAATCGATGGTTTCCGAGGAACAATACAGAACTATTCTTTCAAAAATAAGGTCGCAACTGGAAGAGGATAAATATTAATAAAAGCCATGCAATTCATCAGTAAATTCAAATACAGAAAGAAGGGACATCGGATCTTCAAGGCTTTCATTAAAAACAAATGGGATAATGATAGCCAAAAGTATATAAACTTAAATTACAACGAACTTAAAAGGTATAAGGTGTTTAAGTATTTACTGCTCAAAGAACAACAAGGTTTTTGTTGCTATTGCATGAGAGAAATACCTTTTAATGAGGTTACTTTAGAACATGTAATGCCACATCATTTAGACGACAAAAAACGTCAAGAAGAGATTATGTATTACAGCAAGTTTGGACGGCTAAAAAGAGGTAAAATAACTTATTGTCCTGATGAAGAACTATCTACAAAACTACATACACCTCCCTATCCCCACTGCATTGCATATGAAAATTTAGTTGTTTCTTGCCAAGGAAAGGTTTTTGAGGGTGGAGAAAAATATGTCTTGCACAAATGCTGCAATAATTTTAGAGGGAATAATAAAATCATTCCACTATTTTTCATTCCCAGAGTGGTAGAGATTGTACGGTATGAAATTGATGGTACATTAACCTATTTCGAAAAATACGATTCAACGATCAAATCTCTAAATTTAATGCATTCGACCTTGATTTTCATGAGGAAAACATGGGCAAAGATTGTCATAAATAAGATTAGTTTAAATCAGGTAAATAAGGCTTTGACTGATATTGAGATTAGAGCTAACATCATTGACGATATTGACATTAACCTTTCTGAAAGAAAGAATCTAAGAATCGACTTATATTGGAAATTATTGATTGAATACCATTGGTTTTATAAATACTTCCAGCGAATGATGGCTTCACTCGACTGCAATCTATTGGATTAAAAAACCGCCATCATTTAGAGTCTGAAGTGTGGCAATTGATTTCAAAAAAAAGAGCGCCTTAATAGGCACTCTCTAAAATTTGTCTGGCTACGGTTCCCGTCACCTCTCGGTTCTCACCGAAGGCAACCCCACGCACATTGAACCGCCGTTCGATCTCTGCGATGGTCTCCTCGCCAATCTGCTCCTCACGCAAACGGGTAGTC
>SAAR01000424.1 GCA_009916335.1 Erysipelotrichia bacterium
CATTCGGACACCTGTGCTACAATACTAACACAATACCTTCGACTAATTCACTGTCCGGATGTCAACCGATCCGGCTGTCCGAATACTCCGATTTAAACACTAAAGAAGCTTGATTGACGGATATCTGTGTTTTTTCAATATTGTAATCTTGCTTAACATAATGTTCGTAAATATACATGTTGGCAACGGACATTAACGGTATTGCAATTCGTAAAAAAACAACCATTGTGACAAAGCGCATAAAATAAGAGCGAATTTTTTCATCGTTTCTAAAACGATAATAGAGCCATAAATTAAAAATGACTAATGATGCTATAAGAACGGTAGCATAAAGATTTCCTCCAATAATATTGGAGAGAATTTTTTGGATCCCTAAGGAAGTTATGCTTGCTAACATAATCCATGAAAACTGCTCAATCAAATCGTTTAGAGGGTCCAATACTTCACCAATGGCTATCACAAATCCTGGCATTGCTGTAAATTGTGTACCTTGGGCAATAGAAACGGCAGCATTGAGTCCCTTTGCCACACCAAATACCACAACGGCTTCCTTTAAAGAGCTATCAACGATAGCTTTTGAGGATGTATCGATAGGGAAAAACCATAAAGAATAGACAAACCCTATTGAAAGAAGCGATAGAAAAATTTTATATATAGATATACGTTTCATGCTTTAGCCTTTTTACTATCTTTTGCTCGGTTATACGAGTAATCTTTAATAATTGCAACCCCTTGCATAGTTATCACAAACCACTCTCCCTCTTCTTCTATACTAAAAGAGGATAGTTGTTGTCTGTTTTTCTTGGATAATTGCTTTTTTAGGATGTTTATCAAAGTAAACCACACTTTTTCAGCAAGGTTTTCCTTGGATAAATAACTGCACCTAAATCAATTTTATACTGCATTTTTGGGTGACCTAGATTGGAAAAATGAATGCCTTTGGAATCTAGGTAGTGTGTTAATACAACCCTTTGTAAGGTACCCCAATTGGTGTAGGCTTTTTCTTTTAGGCTAAATTTTGTGAGTCCCGTGTAGATATTATTGCATATATAACCTATCTCTCCACCTACAAGGGTGCCTGTGAGTGAATCACTGATTTCAGCACTGATAAGTTTAAAGCCTTCAAAGGTCCCATTATATAACTGATGCAACAATGCTTCGTAGGATGCATGTATCCAACAATCTTCATAACTCTCTTTAATGCCTTCAATCACCTCTGTAAAACGTGTGTTGATGCTAAACGTAAAGGGGTGGTGATGAAGGAGTTTTTGTACATGGTGGGACATATGAAGGTTTATGTGTTCCAATAATGCGTAATGGGTTTGAATTTGTGGGAGAAGAACCTCTTGGCCTTGATGTTCAAGACCAACTGTAATGAAGCCTGCTTGAGCTAAGGTAATGTATAACTCAGGGGAAAAATCATCACTCCAATAATAATCATACTCTTCATCATCATAGATTCCCTGCAAAATATCTTCATCTAAAAGATCTTCTAGACAAATATATTCTATCATCGTTTTATGTATTTGATTGCAGAGTTACCTACCCTTGGTCGGTAACTGTAATTAAGATTATCACACTTCTTTTGACGTGTTTTTGCCATAAGATACAACGCGTACATGAAGATGATACAAACAATACCCATCAAAACATCATTCACAAAATGACTCCTGCAGCTATAGAAACACAACGGTGTGTTTTTATTAATAAGTGTACCGTGTTTATTAAATACATGTTCTTAGAAACATTAGCGTAGCATAAAATAGACTAACATGAATGCCGGCACAAAATAGTATTTTTCATCCAACCAGTGTACGATTTTTTCAATAGGATCCATTATACTTCTCCTTGTATGATTGACTAGAAGAAGTTTACAGGTAGTAATGGACAATATAGTGTACATAAAAATTACGCTATTTCTTAATATCTCCAATACCGTGCGATCCACCAGTAATGACAACCACTTTATCTCTAAACTCTGACATGATTGTTCCTCACGTAAAACACAAAAACTTCTGTACTAGACTCTTATTAAAATACAAATCACCCTTTTTCAAATGCTCTATTTAGAAGGTATCAGACCATTCTCTTGCCATTGCTTTAAGCGCTGTTTTTGGATAAAAATACGCACTTTTCTTATATGGGGTGCTATTCAAACGCGAAGAGAGCTCCACTTCGTCACTTTCTCCACAGCCTCTATAAATTTCTATGGTCTTAGCCATATCGTTCATAACCCCTAATACCCTTTTATCAGAACTTTTAAAATAGGAAAATGCTTCTGAAAAATACAAGACTCCTTCAATTTCTCTTGGAGTAAAATCATCCCGAAGTAATTGTTGCTTTAAACGCTCATAGATACGTTTTTGTAATGTGGGATGCTCTTAAATTTCGTAATAACTTAACCAAAACAATAGTTCAGAAAATGGCCGTTGTTCTAATCGTTATGGCTATAACTCTCGTTACTGTAGGTTGTGCTCCCAAACCTGTAGAGGCTATTGATGGTCCTACAACTGCAAACACTCCCGCTTCACCCGAGTCCAAACCAGCGACTTCTCCTCCAATAGATACAAAAAGTCCAATAGAACTTGAACTGGAAGAGCTCAGAATCGAAATGACAAATTAATAAGCGAAAGTGGAAAATGAACTAAAAGAACAACATGAATGAAAATGCTTTTTAACTTTTTAATTGAATATAAGTTTTATATTTTCTGCTCGAATATTTGCGATATCTGGTTTTATTTCATCTATTTTTG
>SAAR01000425.1 GCA_009916335.1 Erysipelotrichia bacterium
TCGTACTATAAACTTATAATAGTGTATAAACATTGACTTTTTTTGCACGCAAAAGAACAAAAGACAAATATATATAAGATAAATAAAGAAAGAGGCTATGAAATAGCCTCCATTTTTTATTTTATTTCAATCGGTTTAAAACTATCAACGACTTTTCCGATGAGTTTTAAGTTATCATTATTCTCCAAAAGAATATCAGGATAGATTAATTCTCCATTATCGTATGTTTCTTTATTGAGAGACTCAAGTCGTACATAAGTATCTTCAATATGAATTTTTTTGATATAAACTCTTTGATTTGCTATATCATCTATCACACATACACAACCATCGTAATCATTAGTATGTGTTTTTCTAATTAAGGCGATATCTCCATTGTGATATTTGGGTTCCATAGAGTCCCCCTCTATCTCGGCTGCATAATCATATCTAACATCTTTATCCCAAAATACTGTATAAGTTTCTTGTTCATCTGTGTAGCCATTGCCGTATCCTGCTGATAAGGACTGTTCAGATATGACCTGATAGGGTATTAAATGTTCGGATAAGCTGATTAACTTTTCTTCACTAGACTTATACCCTACTAACTGATTTACGCTTATATTAAAAAATTTAGCTATTTTCAATAGCTTATCAATGTTTGGTTCTGAACTACCGTTCTCGTACCGTTGCCAAGTTCTAGCCGTAATACCTAATTCGTCAGCTATATACTGTTGAGTGAGATTATTTTCAATACGTAATTTTTTTATAATTGAACTAAATTCCATTTTTTCCTCCTCAAACATATTGACACGACAAAAAAGTCGTGGTATAGTTTTATTGTAACAAAAATGTCGCGACATTTTTGTTACATTTAAAATAAGTTTACTTTATTGAACAGTAATCTTGGTTCCATTTTTATAGCTATACAAATTTTAAGAAATGTATATACAGATGGTTTAGGAGCTTTACCATTTTCTAGTTTACTCAGATAACTTGTAGAAATATCTGTCATAACTGATACATCAGTTAAACTATAATCTTGTTCTATTCTATGATGTTTAATATTTTTCCCAAGTTTAACTAGAATATTTTTATACTCTAACGAATTTTTTTCAAAGTTTACCTCTGTCAAATATTTATACATAATGACTCTCCTATCGCTATTTCTATTTTAAGTTATTTTTTAAACCTATTCTTTGCTTAATAGACCAACTTGATAGAGAAACATTTTCAGCAACTATTTCTAAGCGTATATTTTACTAACACGTTTTGGTTCAGACATTGTAGGTTCGAGTCCTGCTAGTTGCATTGACCGAAATAGTCATTAAACTATTTGATCATTGAAAATTGAATAAAAACCCACTGTCCTGATTAGCGCAACTTAAGGATAAACAATAATGAATTAGGGGCGGTGAGAAATCTCGACAGAGACCTGTTGCAAACGTAAAAGGGTCAATTAATTGACAACCTGAAGGAGTTCACGGTGAACTAGACTATAAACCGTGCTTAAAAAACACAGAATAATTTTCACGAAAATTATCGGCATAGGTGTAATTCCACCTGTTCATTCCAAGGAGAAAAGAAATGAATGAATTAAATAAAAACATAAAATCAAAAACAAAAGCTATTACAGTAGCTGATCTTAGAAAAATGGGCTTACATGGTAATGCGACAGCTCACTTATTTGATGGCACTAAAGTAACGTTGCGCAAAAGATTTTGCACAACTACTAAAAAGGGTTATGTAGATGGAAATCTAATTGATGTTGAAGTTATGATGCTTTATTCAGAAGTATTTCCAAAAATTAGAACTGTAAAAAGAAATAAAGTTTTAATTGCCAGGAAAAGCAGAGAGAAAGATGACGAACTACATTATATCAAAAAGCATTAGATTTATTGACACAAATAATTTATAATCAAATAAGGAGCATACTATGAAAAACAAACTTTTAAAACTAAAAAATTTTTTAACCACTTTGACCAAAAAACAAAAGATTGTTGGTGTTGTTTGTATCACTTTTATTTTAATTGGATCACTTGTCATTTTAGTTGGAAGCAATAAAGAAGCATCTGTAAATTCTGCTAGAGAGTCCTCTAAAAGTAAAAAGCTAGATCAACATTTAAAAGCTGACAAGATCCAAAAAGCCAAATCTGATGAACAAGCAAAAAATAAAGCAAAAGTTGAAGCTGATAAGAAGGCTGAGGCTAAAGCAAAAGCTGGAAGTGATGCTAAAGCTAAAGAAGAAGCGGACAAGAAAGCTCAGGAACAGGCTCAAGTAGTAGCTCAACAACAAGCACAAGCAGAACAACAAGCACAAGCTCAAGCGGTAGCTCAACAGCAACAACAAGCCCAAGCGGTTGCTGAACAGTCTCAGGCACAAGCAACTGAACAAGCACAGGCAGTTGCGCCACCCCAACAAGCTCCCCAACAAACCCCACCAGCTCAACAACAACCCCCGCAATATATTGACTGGTCTCAGGCAGGTAGAGATAAGACTGAATATAATGCAAGTCAAAATGTAAGATATATGTTGTTTTTACAAGTTAAAGGTAGAAGAGTACAGAGCTTAGACTCTATGGGTGCAATAATAGAAAATATCATATCAGTGAATGGAGAGCTTGAAGATTTTAGTGAAGCTTTAATAGGTACTGCTTCAACTGGTTTGATATTAGAAATTCAAGGTGAAGAGAGTGAATATGTAGCACATTTACCTGCTGGACTTTTAAGTGCAACAGATTATACAAGAGCTAATGGAACTATGAA
>SAAR01000426.1 GCA_009916335.1 Erysipelotrichia bacterium
ATACGCTTCGGCTTCAAGACCATCATTGGGCTGAAACATCAAAGTATCTCCAAATACGCTAAATTCTCCAATAAGAGTTTTGTATCCATCTTTAACTATGCTATATTCATAGGTGCCGTTAGCCAATCCAATCGTTGCTATATTGCCAGATACTATAGATGTTTTATCAGTACCAACAACCACTATTTTTGCACCATTTTCAGATAAAAAAGCCACTTGTTCAACAAAATTTGTAACCCTTTCAACTGCTCCACCAATAGACAAATTACCTAAAATAGATAGCCCTGCTTTTAAATTACGTTTGTAAATGGATGAAACTATCGCTGCGTACACAGCTGATCCAATACCACCAGATATGTTGGAACCCAATATCGTTGTAATTTGAATCGTTAAATCAAAATTATTGAGTGAATGTTGTGTATTGAGAATTGTTTTTTCATTAGCTTTTATATACTGATAGGTATTTTTAATGTTTTCTTTGACATTCGTGTTGCTCACACCCGTAATGTTTAATTTTCCATTGCCTTGTGTAGTCACCACTTCAATACGTACAAGTGCTAAATTATCTCCATCGCTGGTTGCCGTATAGCAGACACCTGGTTTTAATGGAGTATTTTCAATCAAAGATGAACCTTTGTCCTCTGGTAAGCCTACAAAAAACTCTTCTTGTGTTTCTTTGTCAATATAAGAAAAATTTGTATCCCAAAATTCCATTCCACCAATACGCTTGAGTTGCTCCTTAACTCTTCTTCTCATTTCAAGTGCAATGATGAGATATTCTTTGACATCTTCTTTTGTATAAATACCATCGGGATGCATCAATTTAATGAGTCCTGAAACAGTTTTTCGTACAGGCTTCGTATCACGTTGTTTGAGATGGGCTCCTAAGGTAAAATACTCTCCTAATGCATCTGTATAAGTGACTCGTCTAAAAGATTTCAATGTTTCTGAAAAGAAGTCAGTACTAAAACCAAAACTGCTCGTAAAATGTTGGGTGGCAAATTTTATCATTTCCCAGCCAGGGAGATAAAAGTGTATCCTATCTAAAAATGCTGTGTCGCTATTGACTTCATCTGAGAGAGGACTAAATAAATGTGATGTTTGCAAGACCGTTTCAACGGGTTGATTGATATTACCATTGAGGATAATTGAAGCAACCCCTGTAATTTCTCCTCCGGCTCCTGCACGTGAAAATGAGCCTGATTCCATATAGTCTTTCATTAGAGGAATAGCATCACTTTCTTTAAAGATTTTGTCTGTTGATTCGTCAAAACAAATTGCATCCCACTGCCCTACCGCACCTACTTTGCCCGTACTCCCATGTACAAACAGTTTAGCCACAGTGCCTTGACCACCCGATACAAGTACGGCATACGGAGTCAGCTCTTTAAAAACAAATGATTTACCCGTAGAGCGAGGTCCTAGTTCAACGAAGTTGAAATTCGATTCTACAAGCGGTATTAATCTTGATAGAAGCAACATTTTCACCCTACTGCTCATTCCCTCAGCATCAGGCTCATAACCACAGCTCCTAAGAAGAATGTTAAGCCACTCTTCTTTGTTAAATTCTTTACGCTTTTCAGCAATGATGGCATTGTCAAACGAAGAAAGCTGTATGGGCTTAATGTTTGTCACCACAAAAGGGTAGATATTTTGCCCAATTTTTATATTGGGATCGTATTCAACATCAATAATTGCCCAAATACCGCCCATCAGCATTTTGTCATGCGTATTGACAAGATTATCATCTATGTTAGCGTTCTTAATATTACTATTTTGAAGTGCTGCCCAATATTTATCTTTCTTTGCCTCTAAAGAAACCGATATTTTATCAATGATTTTATAGCTGCCTTGTTCTCTTATTTTTGAGTGAATTAAAGAGCTTTCTTCTGGATTTACATAATGCTCTGAGAGGATTCTTTTGACATTGTCCATACCTTCTTTTATCTTTTGTTCATCATCTGTTGAGCACGAATTAGCAATGAGATACTCCAAAACAAACACTGGTACATTGGCACCTACTTTAAGGGTTCTTACCAAATCTTTTTTAACAACATACCCTCTAAAATTATCCAACAGTTTATTATCTAATGCGTTAAGTACTATCATTACAATCCACCTAAATCTCTAGCTTTATTTTGTGTAACGCTTGTTTTATCTAATTGCTCTTTTGTATGAGCATCTAAGACTTGAATGTCTATTTTAGCATTTCCATTAAATTTAAACTCTTTATTGCTAACATCCCCATCACTTAAAGCAATGAAATCACTTTTTTCAACAACTTTTCCGCCACTAAACAACAAAATCTGCACTTCTCTGATTTGAGAAAAAATATCTTTCTTTTTAGCTTTTGCTTCAAGTTTTATTCTAAAAAGATCACCCGTTACGGATGTTAATTCTTTTTTATTGGCGATTGAGATAGCAATACTATTTTCTTCTAACGCATTATTTTCCCAACATAAAAAAGGGGTAATTAGCTCTTGAGGCGCTATGCCTCCGTGGCTAAAGCCATAATTTCCTACACTTTTAAAGGGGCTCATCGATTTTGCAAAATAGATATAATGATATCCATCATACTCTCTCAAACACTCCACAATCAAGGCATTATCAAATTTCTGTTTCTCCATCGTAGTTATATAGCGTTCATCAACTTTTTTGGTACCATTAAAATTAACTTCTATCTTACCTGATTCACGCAACTCCCCTGTTAAAACAAATCCATGATCAGTAATTAAATAGA
>SAAR01000427.1 GCA_009916335.1 Erysipelotrichia bacterium
ACACTTGAAAAACGTAATTTGCTCGAGGTCTCAGCGAATCTAACTTATTTTGGAGCAGTTTTTTCAGAAACTTTTTCAGTCCGCTTCATTGTCCCATTTGATTGATTCATTTTTTGAACAGCATTTATTACCCGCTCGTTGGTGACTCAGAGCTAAAAATTACCGATTTGGAATACTAATCAGATTAGAACGCAAGAAACTCAAATAATGTTGATATATGCTGTTCATGTCTTTCTGGAACGATGTATTTGTTCGATGAATCTAAAGAGCAAATTCAGATTATTTTAAAGTAGAAACTCAGATTGAAGACACCGAAAAAAAAATGCAAATAGATTACGATAATAAAATTAAAGACTGGTTAAATAATTACAGAAATTACACCAAACAAAAAGATAATTATTTGCTGGCCGAAGATGTATATAAAGTTACAGCTGACAGATATAAAGAAGGAATAGTATCAATGACTGAATTATTGCAAGATGAGATGAGGCTTACCGATGCACAAAACAACTTTATCAATGCACACTACAATTGCAGAATTATCAAGTTGCAACTGTTGAAATTAACAGGTAAGTTGGATAAACTTTCAAATAAATAAATTCCGTCGAAATAATATAAAAAAAATAAATATGTTAGTACCAAGTAATCATAAAAAAAAATTAAGAAAATTGAGATTATTACGTAGCACTCGTTGGTTTATGAGTGCCATGGGTTTAATAATTATAGTAATAGGAATCTATTTTGCAATTGATTTATTTCTTAATTTTAAAAGCAATGAAGTGACAAATGACGCTCAAGTAGAACAATATGTTTCACCCATTAACATAAAGGTTCCAGGATATATTCATAAAATTCATTTTACAGAGCATCAGTTTGTAAATAAAGGAGACACATTGCTTGTTGTTGACGATCGCGAATACCAAATAAGACTTAAAGAGGCCGAGGCCTCTTTGCAAGATGCAATAGCCAGTTCTCAAGTAATTGATGCAAGTATAAATACATCTAAAAGCAACATTATAGTTTTCGACTCTAATATTGAAGAAACCGAAACGCGGCTAAGAAAATTAAAAACAGATTATACAAGATATCAAAATTTATTAGCTCGAAATGCTACTACAGCTATACAAGTTGAACAAATAAAAACAGATTTAGATGCTACAACCGCTCGCTTGAATGCAATGAAACAACAGAAAAGAACGGCAGAATCATCTTCGGAAGAAATCCGTAAGAAGAGAGGAAACTCGAAGGCAGCCATTCTGAGGGCTTCGGCAGCATTGGATATGGCCAAGCTCAACTTGGCTTACACTATTATCACTGCTCCCTGTGACGGGTTTCTGGGGCGCAGAGCATTAGAAGAAGGACAATTGGTGAATGCTGGACAAAACATAACATACATAATACCCAATACACAAAAGTGGATAGTTGCAAACTTTAAAGAGACACAAATAAAGAATATATACATAGGGCAAGACGTCACTATTACTATTGACGCTTTCAACAATAAGAAATTTAAAGGAAAAGTCACTGAAATATCTAATGCAACAGGAGCGAAATATTCGTTAGTACCAGCTGATAATTCAACAGGTAATTTTGTCAAAATACAACAACGAATACCGGTGCGAATAGAATTGGAGCATTTGTCTTCCGAAGATAATATGAAGTTAGCTGCAGGTATGATGGCTATAGTAAATGCAAAGATAAAAAAATGAAAGGATTTAATCTCCCGTTCCATAATTGGGTTCCCAAACCATTAGGCATATTTATTTATGTTTTCATGTTTGTACCAGCACTATTTATAAGTGGAGCATACACAAGTAATGCTGGCGAAATGGTAGGTAGTTTGGGCATTATGACGGAACATATACAATATGCTAATTTTGCAACAGCTGTGGGGATGACTGTTTTTACTCCATTCACCATTTTATTTCTTGAAATAAGACGTTCAAAAATGGTTTATCTGATAGGGCTTTCTGCCTTGGCTTTTATAAGCTATATATGTGCTGAGACAAACTCAATGCCACTACTTATAATATGTAGCTTTATTACCGGTTTTATTCGTATAATACTTATCTTCAATACACTATTCGGTCTCTTGGGATATATTACCGGAAAAGACATCGTACCGTTACTGAAACCCTCACTCGTGGAAGTACCCAAAGAAACAGAGGCTAAAATGGAAAAAATAAAGGCTATGGCATTGCCTTTTTTATACTTATTTTTCCTGATGGTTGGTCAGCTCGGTTCATTTGTAACTGCATGGCTTGCCTACAGCTATATGTGGCAGTATGTGTATTATTTCATGATTGCACTAACACTTATTTGCCTCTTATTAGTAGAGTTAACAATGGTGTATCAAAAAAGAAAAAAAGCTATACGTCTGACGTTTACTAAATTCAGCGATATAGTATGTGCTTCATTACTGTTATTATCATTTAGCTTTATTTTGATATATGGTAAAACTCTAGATTGGTTCGACAATTCATTGATGAATTATTCTTTAGTTATATTGCTTCTATCTACCGGAGTATTTTTTATTTTGGAAACGTATAGCAAACGCCCTTATTTGGACTTAAAAATATTCTCTTTCCAAAATGTTATAATAGCATTGTTGGTTTTTGTTATGCTTATGGTGTTAAATTCTAGCTCAATACTTGTGAGTACATTTGTCAGTATATCAATGAAAATAGATAATTGGCAAAATGCTGTATTAAGCAATTACAGCTTAATAGGGTATGTG
>SAAR01000428.1 GCA_009916335.1 Erysipelotrichia bacterium
CTTTACGCGCGCGTAAAGTAAACGTATATGGGATAGGGGTACACGTAGTAAAGTAAGGTGCTGCATGTAAAGTAAGGTGCATAATAAAAAAAATATATATATAAGAGGGTGCATAGCCGTAGAATCGTAGAATCTTAGAATCCGAGCAGAAAAGCCAGTAAATACAAGGGTTTACAAGCAATTGCGTAATAGAATCGGTGTAGAATCCTGTAGAATATTCTATAAAAGTGGGTAGAATTGAGCAGAATAGTTCTATTTTGGTGTAGTGGAAGGAAAAACCCGGCTTAACAGTGAGTAGTTTACTTTGGGATTGGTTATCTTACTTGGGGAATGTAGTTAAAAGTAAGATTGTAGGTAAAAGTAACTATCCTTTACCCCAAAAAGTAACCGTGTCCTACCTGACCACGCAAGAACATTCGATGTGGTATCAGGAAAACCCGGATCAGAAAATCAAAGGGCGAAGCCCCGGACAGAGTAAGTACAATTCATGATCCAGAAGTTAACAGCGCGGAGCGTTCACACACAGAAGAAAGGCCGTGTCCTACCTGACCACAACAGGGAGATTATTTTTACTCCATCTGACACGTCCTGTCACTCACGTATGCTACAACATATCCTATCATACAATATACTATTATATTATAGTACGTTGTTATGGCTGTTATCAGGGGGAATACTGGAGCTGGCGATCAAAGGAAAGTACCAAATTACCGAGCAAGAAATAAAACTCACCAACACTATACTATCATATACTACTATAGTATAGTACGAACTACGGCGATATTAGAGGAACACCACGCATGAAACTGAACAACTACCTAAGCAAGTTCTTTGATGTTGTAGCGGATGAAGTGGAGAACGATGAAGGTGAAAAAATCCCTTCTCTGTGGCTCTATGAGAAAGGGGAAGACTCTGAACCTGTAGTTATCCTGAAACAGACAGAAAAGCCCGGAGAATGGCGCGTAGGAGATATTTACTCAGCTCTAACGAATGATGCCCGGCTATCCGAAGAACAGATCAAGAAACTGGCAAAAGCTGGAATGATCACCAAAAACTAAGCCCCATAATCGGGGCTTTTTATCTGTATAGTCGTTTTATCTTTTTTCTCATCTTTAGATCATGGTTCATTTTGTTTTCCTATGTAAAACATGAAAGGTAATAGATAACAAACCAAAAAATATGGCGACAATAAATCGAGGGTGGTCAATTTTAAAATAATCATCTATATATAATTGCAAATCCGCTTTAGTATAAATAAAATATTTATAGTCATCGGCACTATTTGTTTTTAGATATAGATATGCCAATAACAATGGGTAAATATAACCAACCACACTTATAAATCCACATACTCTAGATATTTCATATAGTATATTTTTCTTCATTGCGCTTCCTTAAAATATATATAAATCCAGTAAAATAATTATTATTGAAAGTATCGAAAAGTAAATTGAAGAACTGATTAAAAAACTTAACGCTGTCTTTCTTTGACTTGAACATAATATTGATATAGCTCCAGCAAACAACCAATATGATAGTATTAACTCTTTACCTATAATATCTAACAGACCATTTTCATGGAACATATTAAAAATAGTATTAACATCATAGCCAAAAACTGAGTATAAGTGCATTGCATATGGTTCATATAATCGATTTATGCCATACCACCAATACACTGTAAAAGTTGATAAGATAGAAGATAATATATAAATAAATAATCTTTCTCTGTTTGTTATCAATCTATTTTTCATTTATTCACCTATTCTTTTTATTTTACACATGACACCACCATTATATTTAATACACTCTATAACATCTTCAAAAGCTAAACATCTACCATGAAAATAAATGGCATTAAAATTTCCTGTGTGGAACTCATTATTATATTCAGGTGCTAACTTACATTTAACATCTAATTCACTGAAAAACTCTTCAAAGATTGGATGGTTAATTTTAGATATTTTTAAAGAAGTGTTATCCAATTCAAAAAATATTTTTAATCTATCATCAGTGTAATCATAACTTAATACTTTGTTTATGTCCTCATTACTAAAATTGTGTTTACTCATATTCGACCATAGATAGCTACAGAAGCGTTCAATAAGAACTTTAAAATCATCTTCGCAAACTAAACTTTGATAACTCCTTTCATAACCAGTGTTGTTCTTATAGTAATGATTTTCGTCTTTATAAAGTTCAATCCACTCTATGAATGGTTCATCTTTGTGAACACCCTCTAAAACTATTACCACCCCACTATTTAAAGTGTAAACGCCTACACCATCATTTAAAACTACATTATATTCTTTATTCATTTAATCACCTCTTCCATTCCTCTATGAAATAGTTCTCGTTAAGTTTAAATACTTCATAACAATACATGAAAGCCTGTTGTGAATTATGTAGATTAGGATAAATAGAATATCCCCATTCACAAAACCTTTCCCAAACGTTTAAACTTTTAAGTTCATTACAAATATCCTGAACGTTATATTTTATATCACTCATATAATAATCCTTTTTAAATGTTTAATAACAGCCCCTTCCGGGGCTATGTTAATCTTATTCATCGTTATCGTTTCTGTCAGCTTCAAGCTTTTCTAAAACCTGCTTACAAGCATCATATTCATCTGATACATCATCAACAGCTAAAGAGTCATTGATAAGATATAAGTTAGCTTTTAAAACATACTCTTTTAACTCTTCTTCTGTATCAAAATAGTCATGACCATA
>SAAR01000429.1 GCA_009916335.1 Erysipelotrichia bacterium
TCCTTTAACTTTGGCGAGTTAAACGGTTATTTATTAACTTATAAACGAGTCACCGTCTTAAACGGTTCTATAGGGAACGTGTTAGCGCACGTTCTTTTTATACCCTTATTATAAGATAGTTCAAGATTGTTGTCAAGGATATCTATCAGCTACAGACTATATTCTTTTACGATAGACCCATTTAAACTACCTTCTTTAAGAGTTATGATATAACCATTCTCTTCATAAAAATGAAACAATTTATCCCAATGCCCTTTATCTTGATAAGATAGCATACCGTAGCACTTGACCGCCTCTTCAATCTTACATATTTTGTCTATAGCTCTCAAAAGCACATTGCCATTTCCTCTATTTTCATGTTTTGGACTAACTATAATATCTATAATTTCCATTTTTTTACTTTTTTTATAAAAACATAATTCAGAGGTCATCCTATCAGCTCTATATGAGTATTTTTCGTCGTCTAATGGAACTAATCGTAAACTATATCTAGTGGTATTAAATGTGTCAGTTTTATAGGACATAACAGATAAATTTTCGCCTTTGTTATTAGTGTCAGTTTGTAATTCAATTTCTTCTTCAAACATCCTGGTATGCTCCTTTAATTATTTGTTGTTGATTTCATTCAAAATCAGTGAACGTTGTTCTTCTGATAAACCTTCTGTTTGCTCCAAATAAGTAGATAATAGTATACCAAACATATCTGACCTAGTTTTATTTTCAAAGATAGATAAAGTAGAGAAACCTTTCCAGTCCGCTGTCTTTACACGAATAGTTTTGGTTACGTTGTTATTATTGTGATAATCAATACCATTTTTCGATTTACTTTGACTGAACTCTAGTTTATTATCCATGATCCTCCTGTTTCTTGCTCATGACGTGAATAAAAACCATGAACATGGCTACATACCCGATGATAGTCCAAATATTAGCATTGATCCATATAAAGAGTGCTATCCCTAACACAAAAGGTAAGAGGTAAATAGCTATCTTGAATAAAGAAATCAAAATTGAAAAGATGCTACCTATAATGATTAACATTGCTATAATTTCCATTATTTCTCCTTCTTTAACTGATTTTAGTAATCAGTATAACCTGCTTGTGCCAATTGACTTGTATAGTCCCCGAGTGAGACGTCCGAATATGGAGGAATTAGATCAGAGGCATAATGCCAATGGTTTTGGGCCATATCATTGGCAATGTTCCGAACCTTGTCATTTTCCGCAACATAATACTCGATTGTAGTCCCCTCATTATCTGAGTCAGTGTAACGATAAGTATCAGGCTCATCATAATACTCTTCTCCAGTTTCCTCATCAATCTTAGGTTCAGACTCAACCCATTCAACTAATTGAATTTCTTTACCGTATTTATCTTTGAACAAAAGATATGCGACATCGACGCTTTCAGTATCGATTTCTTCAAAGTCATGATCACTTATCCATTCTTGAATACGATCATAATCCTTTTGAGTAACTACTTTCCAAAAATCTCCATATGCCATTTGTTTTACCTGCTTTCATTTCTACTTTTATAATCTATTTATCTATAAATCTATTTTTACATAATAATTGAAAGTTGTCAACGTTTTTTGTGATTGAATGCAAAAAAAAAGCACTCAGTTTCCTGAGTGTCTTTTTATAGGTCATAATCATCTTCAAACTCATGATCAACAGTTATTATATCATTTGAATTTTTCTGTGATAGACTTTCTTCTATTTTTTGGTTGACTTCATCTAGTCTTAAAGTAAGCTGTCTAAACTCGTCTTCTTTATCAAATTTGCTATCCTTTGAAAGTTTGAGTTTATCAAGAGTCTCTTTATCTGTATCTAAGTTCGCCTGCGTTACCTCTGGCTGTCTAATAATTTTACCTGTTACTAAATTATTGATACGTGTAACAGTCCCGATAGGGCTTGAAACGTTCACTTCTAAGGGATGTGTTGTTTCGCCAACAAGATAGATAGTATCCTCAGAATGCAATGAGTACTGAGTTGTTTTAGTTCTACCCTTCAGTTCAAAACCTTTATAGTTCCCAATTGTATAGTCATGACTTTCATCACTATAAGCATTATGGACGATAGTATTGATAATCTCCCCAGCTTCAGTTTTATTGGTAATCAGACCATGCCCTTCGAGGGTTATTTCAAAAGGTGGCTCTATTGGCTTAATGAGGTTTTCTTCGCCATTGCCTTTTCTGACATGATAATCATTTAAGGAAAGTTCATATGCTTGTTGTAGTTCTGCATCCTGTTTAGCATATCTTTCTGCAGTTATTTTATCTGCAGTAAGTCGTTCTAAATGTCGTTCAGTCTGAGGAATACTTGTTTCTAAACGTTTTATTTCCTTATCATTTTTTTCAAGTGATTTGATAAAGTAATTTCGACTGATAGTCAGATTTGCTAGCGTGTTCTCTAACTCCATTTTTTCCTTGATATAAGGATTATTGGTTGCTACAGCTTTAATCTCACTAGCAGTAAGGACTAAATCATCCATTTCATCCATTGATCGACTAGCAGACTTACCACTCATAACTTGCGTGATATATTTCAGTTTCTGCTCTTGAATTTGCCACATGAAAGTATCAAATGTTCCTTTTGTGACATAGTTATAAATTTGAACCTCGGAATTTGTATTACCCTGTCGGATAATCCGTCCATTTCGTTGCTCAATATCACTTGGTCGCCAAGGGACGTCAACGTGGTGGACAGCTATTAGCTTATCTTG
>SAAR01000054.1 GCA_009916335.1 Erysipelotrichia bacterium
CTGCGTAACCTGAAGGAAGGTCCGAAGTTCCGTAAGAGCATTGAGAAGTTGCTGAGCGAGTAGAGATTTACAGGTCTTTGTGACGGTAAGCCAGAAAAATAGCGGCAGCTAACATCCAAGCTTCTATGCTTTAGCAATGGAATGTTACTGTCGTTTTTTTATGAAAAATGACCAATAACAACAAGTTAACCTACCAAGTTTAATCATGGCTTTGTCAGATTTTTTCTTGTTTCTGGTACCATTTGGTAAGACAATTAGCGTTTGAGTTTCGAGCCATAGTGGCAAACCAAACCTTATCATAGTAAATTTTGAGAGCACGCAGTGCACTGGTAGCTGTAAAGCCAGGGGCGGTAGCGTGAGTTTTTATCCACTGTGATAATTAGGAAAAGTAGTGGAAAATATCATATTCTTAACTTTAGACCTTGTTTATCCAGACGACACTGGTGGTCGTAAACTTTCTTTAGGCAGGATTTTACATGAGCAAGAAAAAGGGAGTACTGTAACTGTAATTCATTATAATTATAAGAATCAAGTCGACAATGACGCTAAGATTTTTTTTAAAGCAAAAAATATATCTTTTTATTCATTCAGTCCCTCACAAAAAAATAATGGATTTGGCAGACTTATAGCATATGCCAAATCATGTATTTATAAAATGCCTGAACCTTATTTTTTAATTAACAATGATAGTCGTTTTAAATTATTTTTAGATGATAAAATTCAACAAATTAAACCATCGTTAATATCTATGGAATCTATTTTTTTAGCGAGTGTTAGTGATTTTATTCTAAATAATAAAATAAAATTGAATTATACTTTCCACAATGTCGAATCTGATTTCTATTTCAGTCTATACATATCTGAAACAAATAAAATAAAAAAAATCCATTATTACATTCAATCTTTATTATTAAAAGTTATCGAGAAAAACCTTTTTAATCTCACCGGGAAAATTACATACACATTTTTATCGAAAGAAGATTTAAACGAGTATAAAAAAAGATATATCATCAATGATAATCTTTGCTTGATTAATCACAATAACATAAACATAACAAAAATAATAAATCGGAAAATAAATCATATAGAACCCTTTTTTCTTTTTACGGGAAGTTTAGATTTTCCCGCTAATAGTTTTGCTATTCGGAAATTACTTGAGTATCCAGGGTTGGATTGGACTTGTGTACCTAAGATTGTGATTACTGGATCAATTTCAGAAGATATAAAAAAGACTTTTTCTTGTTTTGAAAATATTTATTTCGCTGGTAGAGTGTCCGAAAATGAGCTATATGAATTATTTACAACATGTGTTGCAAGCATTTCGCCGATCTTAACTGGCGGAGGTATTAAAATAAAAAACTTAGAGGCCATAAAATTAGGAGTGCCACTTATTGCTACTAAGTTTTCATGCATTGGCATAAATACACACTCTGAAAAAGTTATCCTGACAGAGAATGATTCTGTTAGTTTTTACAATGCTATGGTCGGTTTCTATAATAATGTCTGTAGATCATAGGGGAATAATAATGATTATCTTTAATTATGAAAATCATCGAACTGGTGATATGCAGTAAGTTAAGGAATTTTGCATCAAGTTTTACATCCCACTAAAGTAAATGAAGGTTATTAATGAGTAATACAAGAATTTGTCCAGTGATAATGGCTGGCGGTATGGGGAGTCGATTATGGCCACTGTCTAGAGAATTATACCCCAAGCAATTTCTCCGTTTGCAAGGCAAATCAAGTATGCTTCAAACCACAATCGATAGGCTTGATGGGATTGACTGTGAAGAACCGATAGTTATTTGCAATGAACAACATCGATTTATAGTTGCGGAGCAGTTGAGAGAGATAAATAGCTTAGCTGGAAATATTATACTTGAACCTTTTGGCCGTAATACGGCTCCCGCAATAGCGCTTGCTGCTCTTGCTAAGATAAATAGTAATGAAAATCATGATCCGATACTGTTAGTTTTGGCTGCTGATCATATTATTCAAAACGAAGATGCTTTCCGCGAAGCAGTGCAAAATGCAGTTTCATACGCTGAAAATGGCAAGCTTGTTACTTTCGGTATAATACCTGATCACCCTGAAACAGGTTATGGTTATATTCGTCGAGGAAATTTATCTCAGGCCCTTAGTGCTTCATCTGCATTTGAAGTTGCCCAATTTGTCGAAAAGCCTGATCGTGAAACTGCTGAGGCATATGTGGCGAGTGGAGAATACTATTGGAACAGTGGCATGTTTTTGTTCCGCGCCGGTCGCTATCTGGAGGAACTTCGAAAATACCGTCCAGATATTCTTGAAGTTTGTGAAAAGTCTATGAGTGCATCTGATCCAGATCTAGACTTTATTCGCGTTAATGAGCAGTCATTCCAGTCTTGTCCCGCTGAATCAATAGATTATGCTGTGATGGAACACACTGTGGACGCGGTAGTAATGCCAATGTCGGCAGGTTGGAGTGATGTAGGATCTTGGTCATCATTATGGGAGGTGTGCCCCCACTCTGCGGAAGGAAATGTCTATCATGGCGACATTATTAGCCTGAAAACCCAAAATAGCTATATATATGCTGAATCGGGGTTGGTAACTACTGTAGGGGTGAAAGATCTGGTGGTGGTACAAACTAAAGATGCGGTACTAATTGCAGATCGTCACTGCGTTCAAGATGTCAAAAATGTGGTGGAAAAAATAAAAGCAGAGGGTCGCCACGAACACCACACTCACCGTGAAGTATATCGACCATGGGGTAAATATGATTCTATCGACAAAGGCGAACGCTATCAAGTCAAACGGATCACCGTAAAACCCGGAGAGGGGTTATCTGTACAGATGCATCACCACCGCGCAGAACACTGGGTTGTAGTGGCAGGTACAGCTAAAGTAACAGTTAACGGCAAAATCGAACTGCTAGGTGAAAATGAGTCAATTTATATTCCACAAGGTGCTACACACTGTTTGGAAAACCCAGGGAAAATTCCACTTGATGTAATTGAAGTTCGTTCTGGTGCTTATCTTGAAGAAGATGATGTGGTGCGTATTGCTGATCGCTACGGGAGGGTGTAGGTAATTTATCTATATCCGGTGGTAGTGCTGCATTTCTTCAGGCTGCGTCTTTGCTGTGCTATCAAGCGAATAATTAAAAATTAAAATTTGATCATTTACATATCAGAAACGAATTCTTTTAGAAAAGGGAAAGTAATGAATAAGTTAAATTGTTTTAAAGCCTATGATATTCGTGGCAGATTGGATGAAGAAATTAATGAGGAGATCGCGTGGCGGATCGGACGAGCATACGGCGAATACTTAAAACCGGAAACCATTGTATTGGGTGGTGATGTACGCCTGTCAAGTGAGAAGCTAAAACTGGCACTTTCCAATGGTCTTAGAGATGCTGGTGTTGATATACTGGATATTGGCCTGTCTGGTACGGAGGAGATTTACTTTGCCACTTTCTACCTTGGTGTGGATGGCGGCATCGAAGTTACCGCCAGTCATAATCCAATGGACTACAATGGCATGAAATTGGTACGAAAGGGCGCAAGGCCAATCAGTGGAGACACCGGTTTGCATGATATACAGCGACTGGCTGAGATTAACAACTTTTCGTCAGTTAATAAGAAGAATCAAGGTAGCTATCGGAAGATCAATCTTCGGAAAAAATATATCGATCACTTGATGGGGTATATTGATTTCAAAAATTTTACACCGTTGAAACTGGTAATTAATTCTGGTAATGGCGCTGCCGGGCCCGTAGTTGATGCTATTGAAGAGAGGTTAAAAGATATGGGTGTTCCTATATCGTTAATTAAGGTGCACAATACTCCCGATGGAAATTTTCCCAATGGTATCCCAAACCCGCTACTCCCTGAGTGTCGTGCTGATACCCGCCAAGCTGTTATTAAACATGGCGCAGATATGGGCATTGCATTTGACGGTGATTTTGACCGCTGTTTTTTCTTTGATGAAACTGGACAATTTATTGAGGGGTACTACATTGTCGGCCTGTTGGCTGAAGCGTTTTTAGATAAATATCCAGGATCAAAAATTATTCATGATCCACGTTTATCGTGGAATACTGAGGATGTCGTAACAACTGCTGGTGGCGTCCCAGTGATGTCGAAAACTGGACATGCCTTTATCAAGGAACGCATGCGTCTTGAAAATGCTGTCTATGGTGGGGAGATGAGCGCACACCACTATTTTCGAGATTTTGCTTACTGTGATAGTGGTATGATTCCGTGGCTACTGGTTGCGGAATTAGTATGTTTGAAGGGACAGTCCTTAGGGGAATTAGTCCGCGACAGGATGAAGGCATTTCCTGCTAGTGGTGAAATAAATTACCGACTGGCGCAGCCGGAAGAAGCAATTGCTAGGGTAGAAGCATATTTTGCTTCAGAAGCATTGACCGTTGATTGGACTGACGGAGTCAGTATGTCGTTCACTGATTGGCGCTTTAACCTGCGTTTATCAAACACTGAACCTGTAGTTCGTTTGAATGTAGAGTCGCGAGGCGATATCGCCTTAATGGAGTCAATGACTCAACTTATTAAATCCCTATTATTACAATAAACTTAAGTATGAATTTAAAAATGAAAACTATGCTAAATAGCTATTTGCAACAGTCAAGTTCATTTTTAGCAAGGATCTTTGTTTCTTTAATATCAATGTTTTTAAGCATTATTATTGTTCGTCTATATGATAAAAACATCGTCAGTTCTTTTTTTCTTTTTGTAAGTTATACGACATTTTTAACACAAGTTTTTTTATTAGGCATGACACCATTTTTGAATATTTTAGCAGCTAAAAAAATTAAACTTTACGATCTTTATAAAGAAATTATAAAAAAAATATGTATATCAATGCCAATAACAATTATTGCATTATTGGGGTTGGTTGGAATATTAAAAGTTGAGAATGGATATTTTTTATTTTTAGCCACTGTTATTAGCGGGGTGAGCAGTATACTAACAGAGTTAATGAAAGGCAATGGGGCATATATAGCCTCCCAGTTATATAATGGTGGGGTAAGTACATTATTCTTTATAGCTCTACTCGTCGCGAGTAAATTATTTAACTATAATGAGGATGTGATATTTTTATATGTGCTTTCGTTGTTTATTTCATTAGTGATGAATTACTATGAATGGATGTCTAAATATAGAAATGTCTCGACTGTTAGAATTTGTCCAAAAGATAAAATAGCATTCAAGAGAATCTTACCTATTTATTTTGCTACGGTCATTGTCTATTTGTTTTCACAGATTGATCTTTGGTTTGTTTCTAAGAATTTTGACGCTACAATTGTTGCTCAATATGGTTTGGCTATTAGATTAGCAGCATTATTAAGTTTTTCAACATTATCAGTAAGGGCAATAGCTGCTAATCGTATACCTTTATTAATTAATAATAAAGAGTTATTACAAAAGGAAATTCATCACAGTTGTAATTTTTCATTCATGGTGAGTGCGATGACATTGTTATCATTGCTCATATTAGGTTATTGGCTTATTGGTATAGTCTTTGGCTCTGACTATCAGTTTTCGTGGTATATATTAGTAGTTTTCGCTGTGGGGCAGATTATTAACTCCGCAACAGGGCCATGTGATTTTCTCTTAAGTCATACAGGTCATGGCGTATCACTTATGTGGATAACATTTATCTCATTCATCATGTTAGTAATCTTATTTACTTGTATTCAAACATTAAATGCGAGTAATATTTTTTTATACTGCTGCGCGGTTTCTTTTGTAATTTCAATACAAAACCTGAGTGTTATGTATGTAGCATTTAAAAAAACAGGTATTGTAGCTCTACCATATTTCAAAAGAGTATATTCTAGTGTCGAAAAATAATAGAAATTTAATAATTTCATTCTTAACGTTATATATCATATCTGCGCTAATATCGACGTTTCAAACCCTGACGCAGAATAATTATCCTGGGGAATTAGAAGAATTCACAAGGTCTATTTCATCTTTTGAAGTGGTATCAATTAGTTTTTTTAATATAATGTCGTTTGTGGCTTGTTATTTTATATTTTGCATGCTTTCAAGCTTTAGGGTGAAAATAAATAAAAACCTTGGTGTTGTATTTGTAAAGGAAAGGATTAATAAACTTCTATTAATTTTGTTAGTAGCACAGATTCTATTTCTGCTTATTACCAGTGTTGGAAAGGTAACTACTAATGTTAATGAGATTTCTGCATCGCCATACAGTCCATTATTTGCTTTTTTAAAACCAGAACCTTTTATATACCTGTTTTTTTTGACGTTTAGAATGGAAAAGGATTTTTCTTATAGGAAAAACTTACTATTTACTATTAATATATTGCTATTTATAACATTCAAGATTCTTCAAGGGTGGACGAGTTTTCTGCTTATTATGTTTTTTTTGGAGGCTTATGCGCGCTTTCAACGAAATAAAAGTAAATTTGTTTTTTTGTTACCTCTTTTTATTATATTTTTTGGTGGGTGGATTTATCAGTATGCATATGTCATAAAAAACGAAATTCGGGGGAGTACTGTTGCACCTATAAGTTATTTTCAAGGTGTGGAGCAACTTACATCAAGATTATCGATGAACCCTGTTTCTTTAGGTGCATATCAAAATTATGATTCCATCATCAAATTGTATCAAAAGGAAAATATTACCTTTAAAGAGTCAGCATCCTTGCTAAGGCCAATTATACCCGGTGGATTAATTGATAAAGACTATAGAATTTTAAATAATAATGTCATTGCATCATTTTATCCGGATTTAAATCAGTACACTAGTTCTGATTTTGGCATTGTCATGTATTATTATATATTATTTAATTCAAGCTTTCCCGATTTCATTCTTTTGATTTTTATCACAATAACATTGTTAATCATAGCAAAAATGTATTTTGATTCTATGTCATCTTATTCAGGGCAATATGACATATTGCTTTTTTTTATTCTTTTTTATACAGTTTATACTGTTAGCATTGAAAATGTTTATGGGCAAGGATTTTTCCCGTATATATTTAGCACTGTGTTTTTTTATTTTTCTGGAGGAATTAAATTTATAATAAGGAAATGATTTTTGATGTGTTAAACGCATTTTTAGATAATGAACATGAGGTTTATATAAATTCATGTAAATACAGGACTTGAATAGTGTTTAATTATTCTCAATTATTGATAATGATACGGGAGTAATTTATTTAATAAAATGTTGTAATGGGAATAACTATAAGTAGGTGTTTAATGTTCGATAAGAAGAAAGAATATATAATCGTTAGTGCAACTGCATTGGCAGCAAGTGGGGCATTGACTATTTTACGACAATTTATTCAGCACGCTGCGAATGATATTAATAACTATATTGTTTTTGTTCCAGCTGCAGTAGATTTACCAAGTCATGATAATATTATCTACGTTAAAAATAGTCCCAAAGGGTGGGTGAAACGAATTTATTGGGATTGGATTGGATGCAAAATATTCTTAATGCGACATTCAATCAAAGTAAAAAAAATAATTTGTTTACAGAATTCAAGTATAAATGTTCCATATCCTCAGATAATATATCTCCATCAACCTATCCCGTTTAGCGAGTTTGATTTTTTTCTAAAAGAGTTTAGCTTTAGCAACATTAAGTTGCTTTTGTATAAAAAATTCTACGCACTATTCATTTTTAAATTTATAAATGAGAAATCAATTTTTGTGGTGCAAACTGAATGGATGAAAGAAAGTGTATTAAATAAATGCAAAAGATTAAGAAAGAATCAAGTTGTTGTTATAAAACCAGACTTGAAGGTTTTAAATGAAATAAAAGAAGATGAAAAAATATCAAGAAAAACATTATTATATCCAGCCACAGCATTAAGCTATAAAAACCACATAGTAATCCTCAAGGCCTTAACACAATTAGTAGAGAAGTATCACATTCATGATATCAAATTTCAAGTTACTTTTGATGAGGGAGAATATAAGAACTTTGACCGTTTTGTCTATAAAAATAACTTATTAAAAAATATAGAATATCTTGGTGTTATATCTTATAATGATCTCCAAAAGGAATATAAAAGAGCATCGTTAGTTGTGTTTCCAAGTTATATAGAATCATATGGACTACCACTAATTGAAGCTGCTTCATTAGGTAAACGAATAGTGTGCAGCGATTTACCATATGCACGCGATGTACTCGATAATTATGAAGGAAGTGTTTTTGTTAAGTACAATGATGTAGACGAGTGGGCTTTTTCAATTTCTAGAGCACTGGATATTATTTCTGGTACACCAATCAGGCCTTACGAAAATAACAATCGTTCTTCATGGCCGGATTTCTTTAAACTCATTTGATAGGGGGAAACAATGTTTAAAAATGCTACTTTACTAATTACTGGTGGTACTGGCTCTTTTGGGAATGCTGTTTTACGACGCTTTTTAGATTCAGATATTGGCGAAATTCGAATCTTTAGTCGTGATGAGAAAAAACAAGATGATATGCGTAAAAAATACGCAAGTGATAAGCTGAAATTTTATATAGGCGACGTTAGGGACTATAGTAGTGTATTGACAGCGACTCGTGGGGTCGATTTCATATATCATGCAGCAGCATTAAAGCAAGTACCTTCATGTGAGTTCTATCCAATGGAGGCAGTTAAGACTAACGTTATTGGGACTGATAACGTATTGGAAGCTGCAATTGCAAATAAAGTTTCACGTATTGTTTGTTTAAGTACTGATAAAGCTGTTTATCCAATTAATGCGATGGGTACATCTAAGGCTATGATGGAAAAAGTCATCGTAGCTAAGTCAAGAAATCTACCTAAAAATATTACAATCTGTGCTACGCGATATGGGAATGTAATGGCGTCACGAGGTTCAGTCATCCCTCTCTTTATTAATCAAATCCTTGAAGGACGCCCAATCACCATCACCGATCCGTGCATGACTCGATTCATGATGACTTTAGATGATGCCGTAGACCTTGTGTTACATGCATTCGAGCATGGCACTAATGGTGATATTTTTGTTCAAAAAGCACCAGCTGCAACAATAGAAACACTAACAAAGTCATTACTTGAAATAACTAAAAAACATTCTCACCCAATAAATATTATCGGAACTCGCCATGGTGAGAAACTATTCGAGGTACTATGTAGTCGAGAAGAAATGTTAGTTGCAGAAGACCAAGGTAATTACTATCGTATACCTAGTGATAAACGCGATCTAAATTATGAAAAATTCTTCGATAAAGGGACTAAAGAAATTCAGTCTTTTGAAGACTATAACTCTCATAATACCCGTCGTTTAAATGTTGAGGAAATGATAGATCTCCTTCGAAAATTAGACTATATCAATAAAATTGAAGCTGGTGAAAAGGCAGATCCAGATGCGTAAAAAAATCCTAATTGTTGGTGCAAATGGCATGCTAGGTAGTAGTTTACTACGCTATTTTTCATCGATTGGTGGTTATGAAGTTCTTGGTACGACAAGAAATATTGTTGTTGCAGAACAGCTTGAACAAAAGCTCAATGTGAAAATTATTGACAATGTTGATGCCACTGATTTTAAACGATTAGAGTCTGTAGTAGCAGAGCATAAGCCAAATATTGTCCTCAACTGCGTTGGCATAATTAAACAACTTGATGCGGCAAAAAACAATATATTGTCTATTGAAATTAACTCATTACTTCCACACAAATTAGCTAAATTATGTTCAGCTCATAATGCGAAATTAATCCATTTTTCAACTGATTGCATTTTTAAAGGTACGAAAGGTAATTATGTTGAGGATGATGAGTCTGATGCTATAGATTTATATGGAAAATCTAAGTTCTTAGGTGAAGTTGGTTATGATGGACATTTAACATTACGAACTTCTATTATCGGTCATGAGTTGGGGTCAAATCATAGCCTTGTTGACTGGTTTTTATCACAACAGAATTCAGTGACAGGATTTACTAACGCAATATTCTCCGGACTCCCGACTTGTTATATGGCAGAGGTTATCCATGAGTATGTTCTTCCAAACAACCTTTCTGGCTTATTTCATTTAAGTGTAGACCCAATTAGTAAATATGATTTACTGAATATTATAAAAAAAGTATATGGCAAAAATATTGATATAAAGCCAACTGACGATTTTAGAATAGACCGCAGCTTGAATTCTGCACTATTTAGTAATAAAACAAATTTTGCCCCAGAACCTTGGACTAAATTAATTGAGAAGATGAATGATGAATACAATAAATATTTCTAAAACAAAAATACGGGTTGTTACTGTAGTTGGTACTAGACCTGAAATTATTCGTTTATCTCGGGTCATTGCTGTTCTCGATGAGTACACTGAACATTTTCTTGTTCATACAGGGCAAAATTATGATTACGAACTCAATGAAGTATTCTTTAATGAGCTTGAAATCAGAAAACCTGATTTTTTCCTGAATGCTGCAGGTCAGAATGCTGCTGAGACTATTGGAAACGTAATTATTGAGGCCGATAAGGTGTTTGATAAATTGCAACCTGAAGCTTTGCTTATTCTCGGTGACACAAATAGTGCTCTAGTTTCCATTGCAGCTAAAAGACGTAAAATTCCCATTTTTCATATGGAAGCGGGAAATCGATGCTTTGATTTCAGGGTTCCAGAGGAGATAAATAGAAAGATTGTTGATCATATTTCAGATATCAATTTGACATATAGTGAAATAGCCAGGGAATATCTGTTGAGGGAGGGTATTTCAGCAGATCAAATTATTAAAACTGGTAGCCCGATGCGAGAGGTTTTAAATTTTTATAAGGAAAAAATTGTAGCTTCCTCTATTCTTGAAAAACTTAACCTACAATCATCTGGTTATTTCCTTGTCAGTAGCCATCGAGAAGAAAATGTTGATTCACCTCAAAAATTGCGCTCTCTAATTGAAACGTTAAATGCATTGTCTGAGAAATATAAATTGCCAATAATAGTATCAACACATCCGCGAACTCGTAATAGAATTGATGCTTTGGATATTACGGTAAGTAATAATATCATTTTTTCTAAGCCATTTGGCTTTTTAGATTATATAAAACTGCAGCAGAATGCTCGTGTTGTACTTTCAGATAGTGGAACTATAACTGAAGAATCATCGGTGTTGAATTTTCCAGCATTAAACCTTCGTGAAGTGCATGAGCGACCTGAAGGATTTGAAGAAGCTGCTGTTATGTTTGTCGGGCTGGATAAAAACAGAATTATTCAGGGAATCGACATTTTACAGAGTCAAAAACGTGGTGACAATGATCGTGACCTCCATATGGTTACAGATTATCAGATAGATAATGTTTCAATTAAAATTCTTAGAATTATTATGAGCTATACCAACTTTGTTAATCAAAAAGTTTGGAAAAAATCCTAATGCGTATTGCGTTAATATGTGATGACTATTTACCTCATAGTACTCGCGTTAGTGCAAAAATGATGCATGAATTGGCATGTGAACTTTTATGCAAAGGTCATGAACCAGTCGTTATTTGTCCTGACGATAAAATTAAATCTCTTGATATTTTGAAGTTGGATGGTGTTACTATTTATAAATTTCCTAATGGATCTATAAAAGATGTATCTAAGATCTATAGGGCTATAAATGAATCTGCACTTTCATTTAATGCATGGCGATTTGTTAGTAAACATCTTAGCGAAGATAAAATAGATGGAATTGTATACTACTCACCATCTATATTTTTCGGGCCGTTAGTAAAAAAAATTAAACAAAAGCACCGCTGTAAATCTTACTTAATATTAAGAGATTCTTTTCCTCAATGGTTAGTGGATCAGAAAATAATTAAGAAAAATGGGCTCGCAGAGAAATACTTCAGATGCTTTGAGCGGATCAATTATAATGCTGCAGACTGTATTGGTGTAATGTCAGATAGAAATAAAGATATTTTTATCAACAAATATAGTGATAAGTACAATGTGCAAGTTTTATTTAATTGGGCTAATTTCAAAAGCATAGATATAATTCCGCATTCAACTCTATTGTCAAAAATGTCACTTCAGGATAAAGTGATCTTTTTTTATGGTGGTAATATTGGACATGCTCAGGATATGATGAACTTAATGAGGCTGGTTAAATCAATGGCTTATCGTGATGATGTTCATTTTTTATTAGTTGGTCAGGGAGATGAGGTACCTGTTGTTGAGAATTTTATTTTAGATAACTCATTGAATAATTGCACATATTTACCATCTATAACCCAATGTGAATTTAAGTCTGTATTAAAAGTTGTAGATGTTGGCCTATTCAGTCTTGCTAAAAATCATTCAGTTCATAATTACCCAGGTAAATTATTAGGATATATGGCGAATAAGCTTCCTATATTAGGTAGTGTTAATGAAGGTAATGATGTTATGCAGGTTATTAATAGTGCAAAGGCAGGTTTTGCTTTTGTTAACGGCAACGATGAGGCTTTGCTTAATGCAGCGATATCTCTTGCAGAGGATACTCAGCTAAGAAAAAGTCTTGGGAATAATGCTTTCTCTTTGTTACAAGAGAAATTCTCTGTGGAAATGGCCGCTGATACGATCTTAAAAAATTTATTTTCCTGACATTGATATGGTGGTTTTTATGAAAGTATCTTTTTTAACTCAAGATGATTTTGAAGATTTAACTCAGGAAGCATTTGCATCCATTCGATTGAGAACCCATCTACTTCTTCATGAAAGCCCTAACGATGTCGTTCAAAGAATAATAATTGGTCTTGTAAAAGGAACTTACATCCCGCCTCATTTTCATGAATTACAGCATCAGTGGGAACATTTCCATGTACTTCATGGTGAGGTTGAGTTAATGCTATTTGATAATAACGGTTGTCTGAATAAAAAGGTTATTCTAGGGGGGCAGAGTAAGAGTGTTATTGCACAAATTCCGCCGCTTATCCCACATACACTAGTATGCAGATCCCATACTGCAGTTGTTATGGAGATTAAAGAAGGTCCTTTTGATGAAAAATCCGCCAAAGTGATCCCTTCCTGGTCATATAGTGAAGATTATTCCATCGTATCCAGGGATACGATCACCGCTATGATGGCCCAATTATCTATTGGAGATAGATTTAGTCTCTAAAGTTAAGACGATCTGCAAAATAATCTTCTTTTTCATACCTTCTACACAGTGTATCCGATGCTATCATAGCTTTGAATCCTGAGTTAACATTTACAGCAAATTCAAGCCACGCACATATCGCGTGGTGACCACACCTGACAGGAGTATGTAATGTCCAAGCAACAGATCGGCGTCGTCGGTATGGCAGTGATGGGGCGCAACCTGGCGCTCAACATCGAAAGCCGTGGTTATACCGTCTCCATCTTCAACCGCTCCCGCGAGAAAACTGAAGAAGTTGTTGCCGAGAACCCGGGTAAGAAACTGGTTCCTTATTACACGGTGAAAGAGTTCGTCGAGTCTCTTGAAACCCCACGTCGTATCCTGTTAATGGTAAAAGCAGGGGCGGGAACTGATGCTGCTATCGATTCCCTGAAGCCGTACCTTGATAAAGGCGACATCATCATTGATGGTGGTAACACCTTCTTCCAGGACACTATCCGTCGTAACCGTGAACTGTCCGCGGAAGGTTTTAACTTCATCGGTACCGGAGTATCCGGCGGTGAAGAGGGCGCTCTGAAAGGACCATCTATCATGCCTGGTGGCCAGAAAGAAGCGTATGAGCTGGTTGCGCCTATCCTGACCAAGATTGCCGCTGTTGCCGAAGATGGTGAACCGTGCGTAACCTACATCGGCGCTGATGGTGCAGGTCACTATGTGAAGATGGTGCATAACGGTATTGAATACGGCGACATGCAGCTGATTGCTGAAGCTTATTCCCTGCTGAAAGGCGGCCTGAACCTGTCTAACGAAGAGCTGGCTACCACCTTCACCGAGTGGAATGAAGGCGAGCTGAGCAGTTACCTGATCGACATCACTAAAGACATCTTCAC